>NZ_AMFQ01000041.1:0-75001 GCF_000335555.1 Acinetobacter sp. WC-743
CTATTGTCGCCAGCAAACTGTTATGGACTTTTTCGGGTCTTATGGGTATGCCTTACTTTGTTCCAAATGAGTTTAACAGAAGAACATTTGAGTTGATTTTAACATAAAGCATAGCTTTATGTCTTGCGCTCGGACAAACATAATTAATGTTTGTTTATTCCTCGCTCATGTAACTAGCTTTACAACTAAATCAAGTTTCTTTGATCTTTTATGAATCAAATGATGCTTCAATACAACTGCTTGGGTGTTGTATAGTCAAGCCTCACGAGCAATTAGTATTGGTCAGCTTCATGCGTCACCGCACTTCCACATCCAACCTATCAACGTCGTAGTCTTCAACGGCTCTTTAGAGGACATAAAGTCCTAGGGAAATCTTATCTTGAGGTAGGCTTCCCGCTTAGATGCTTTCAGCGGTTATCCCTTCCGAACATAGCTACCCGGCGATGCGACTGGCGTCACAACCGGTACACCAGAGGTTCGTCCACTCTGGTCCTCTCGTACTAGGAGCAGATCCTCTCAAATTTCCAACGCCCACGGTAGATAGGGACCGAACTGTCTCACGACGTTCTAAACCCAGCTCGCGTACCTCTTTAAATGGCGAACAGCCATACCCTTGGGACCTGCTTCAGCCCCAGGATGAGATGAGCCGACATCGAGGTGCCAAACACCGCCGTCGATATGAACTCTTGGGCGGTATCAGCCTGTTATCCCCAGAGTACCTTTTATCCGTTGAGCGATGGCCCTTCCATACAGAACCACCGGATCACTAAGACCTACTTTCGTACCTGCTCGACTTGTGGGTCTCGCAGTTAAGCGCGCTTTTGCCTTTATACTCTACGCGTGATTTCCGACCACGCTGAGCGCACCTTCGTACTCCTCCGTTACTCTTTAGGAGGAGACCGCCCCAGTCAAACTACCCACCAGACATGGTCCTCGTCCCGGATAACGGGACAGAGTTAGAACCTCAATATTACCAGGGTGGTATTTCAAGGATGGCTCCATAGCAACTGGCGTCGCTACTTCTAAGCCTCCCACCTATCCTACACAAGTAAGATCAAAGTTCAATGTCAAGCTGCAGTAAAGGTTCACGGGGTCTTTCCGTCTAGCCGCGGGTACACCGCATCTTCACGGCGATTTCGATTTCACTGAGCCTCTGCTGGAGACAGCGCCCCCATCATTATGCCATTCGTGCAGGTCGGAACTTACCCGACAAGGAATTTCGCTACCTTAGGACCGTTATAGTTACGGCCGCCGTTTACTGGGGCTTCGATCAAGAGCTTCGCTTACGCTAACCCCATCAATTAACCTTCCAGCACCGGGCAGGCATCACACCCTATACGTCCACTTTCGTGTTTGCAGAGTGCTATGTTTTTAATAAACAGTTGCAGGGGCCTGGTTTCTGTGGCTGCCAATAGCTCAAGGAGCAAGTCCTATCACCGTCAGCAGCGTACCTTCTCCCGAAGTTACGGTACCATTTTGCCTAGTTCCTTCAGCAGAGTTCTCTCAAGCGCTTTGGTCTACTCGACCTGACCACCTGTGTCGGTTTCGGGTACGATTCCTGTGTAACTGAAGCTTAGAGACTTTTCCTGGAAGCATAGTATCAGCCACTTCACGAGTAAACTCGCTTGCTATCAGTTCTCAGCATAGAGCACCCCGGATTTGCCTAAGATGCATGCCTACAACCTTTCACCTGGACAACCAACGCCAGGCTGACTTAACTTTCTCCGTCCTCTCATCGCATTACACAGAAGTATTGGAATATTAACCAATTTCCCATCGACTACGCCTCTCGGCCTCGCCTTAGGGGTCGACTCACCCAGCCCCGATTAACGTTGGACTGGAACCCTTGGTCTTTCAGCGAACGGGTTTTTCACCCGTTTTGTCGTTACTCACGTCAGCATTCGCACTTCTGATACCTCCAGCATGCTTCTCAACACACCTTCATCGGCTTACAGAACGCTCCCCTACCACGTATACAATGTATACATCCGCAGCTTCGGCATATAGTTTTAGCCCCGTTACATCTTCCGCGCAGGCCGACTCGACTAGTGAGCTATTACGCTTTCTTTAAAGGGTGGCTGCTTCTAAGCCAACCTCCTAGCTGTCTATGCCTTCCCACATCGTTTCCCACTTAACTATAATTTTGGGGCCTTAGCTGGCGGTCTGGATTGTTTTCCTCTTGACTACGGACGTTAGCACCCGCAGTCTGTCTCCCGGATAGTACTCATAGGTATTCGGAGTTTGCATCGGTTTGGTAAGTCGGGATGACCCCCTAGCCGAAACAGTGCTCTACCCCCTATGGTATTCGTCCGAGGCGCTACCTAAATAGCTTTCGGGGAGAACCAGCTATCACCGAGTTTGATTAGCCTTTCACCCCTATCCACAAGTCATCCCCTGGCTTTTCAACGACAGTGGGTTCGGTCCTCCAGTTAGTGTTACCCAACCTTCAACCTGCTCATGGATAGATCACCCGGTTTCGGGTCTATACCCAGCAACTAAACGCCCTATTAAGACTCGATTTCTCTACGGCTCCCCTATACGGTTAACCTTGCTACTGAATATAAGTCGCTGACCCATTATACAAAAGGTACGCAGTCACCGAACAAGTCGGCTCCCACTGCTTGTATGCATGCGGTTTCAGGATCTATTTCACTCCCCTCACAGGGGTTCTTTTCGCCTTTCCCTCACGGTACTGGTTCACTATCGGTCAGTCAGGAGTATTTAGCCTTGGAGGATGGTCCCCCCATATTCAGACAAGGTTTCACGTGCCTCGCCCTACTCGTCATCATTATATGTGCACTTTCGTGTACGGGACTATCACCCTCTACGGTAGCACTTCCCAGAGCTTTCCGCTAATACACATATAACTTAATGGGCTGATCCCCGTTCGCTCGCCGCTACTGAGGGAATCTCAATTGATTTCTTTTCCTAAGGGTACTGAGATGTTTCACTTCCCCTCGTTCGCCTCGCATGACTATGTATTCATCATGCGATACCTACCTTATGGTAAGTGGGTTTCCCCATTCAGAAATCTCCGGATCACAGGATATTTGCCGCCTCCCCGAAGCTTATCGCAGGCTATTACGTCTTTCATCGCCTCTGACTGCCAAGGCATCCACCACATGCACTTAATTACTTGACTATACAACCCCAAACAGTCGTTAATCCCTACAAGGAGGATCAACAATGTGGATTTAACCACTTCTATTTGTTGCCTGTGAACTTAATCACTGTACAGCTTCAATTTAATTCATATACCAAAACGCTTGATTCAGTTTTATCGCTAGTTCTCATTTCATTCCGCTTTAACAATTGCTTGTTAAGCTTCATAAAACGAGTTAAACAATTATTTCAACTCAAATATATTCTGTTAATGATTCTCTACCGCCTCGTCAGCGAGTAGTTCACTGTGATAAATCACAGAAGTTAATAAACTCTATAAACTTCAGTTCATTAATTTCTATAATCAATCTTTTTTTAATCAGGTAACTGCGTAGTAGTGGTGGAGACTAGGAGAGTCGAACTCCTGACCTCCTGCGTGCAAAGCAGGCGCTCTACCAACTAAGCTAAGTCCCCAGCTTAAGATCTTAATATATCTGCTCTTCTGTGTTCAGTAGACTTGGTGGGTCTGACAAGACTTGAACTTGTGACCCCACGCTTATCAAGCGTGTGCTCTAACCAACTGAGCTACAGACCCTCAGATACATCAATGAAGAACAACTTGTTGTGGATTCTTACCAATCGTCAATCTTTCGTTAAGGAGGTGATCCAGCCGCAGGTTCCCCTACGGCTACCTTGTTACGACTTCACCCCAGTCATCGGCCACACCGTGGTAAGCGTCCTCCTTACGGTTAGACTACCTACTTCTGGTGCAACAAACTCCCATGGTGTGACGGGCGGTGTGTACAAGGCCCGGGAACGTATTCACCGCGGCATTCTGATCCGCGATTACTAGCGATTCCGACTTCATGGAGTCGAGTTGCAGACTCCAATCCGGACTACGATCGGCTTTTTGAGATTAGCATCCTATCGCTAGGTAGCAACCCTTTGTACCGACCATTGTAGCACGTGTGTAGCCCTGGTCGTAAGGGCCATGATGACTTGACGTCGTCCCCGCCTTCCTCCAGTTTGTCACTGGCAGTATCCTTAAAGTTCCCATCCGAAATGCTGGCAAGTAAGGAAAAGGGTTGCGCTCGTTGCGGGACTTAACCCAACATCTCACGACACGAGCTGACGACAGCCATGCAGCACCTGTATGTAAGTTCCCGAAGGCACCAATCCATCTCTGGAAAGTTCTTACTATGTCAAGACCAGGTAAGGTTCTTCGCGTTGCATCGAATTAAACCACATGCTCCACCGCTTGTGCGGGCCCCCGTCAATTCATTTGAGTTTTAGTCTTGCGACCGTACTCCCCAGGCGGTCTACTTATCGCGTTAGCTGCGCCACTAAAGTCTCAAAGACCCCAACGGCTAGTAGACATCGTTTACGGCATGGACTACCAGGGTATCTAATCCTGTTTGCTCCCCATGCTTTCGTACCTCAGCGTCAGTATTAGGCCAGATGGCTGCCTTCGCCATCGGTATTCCTCCAGATCTCTACGCATTTCACCGCTACACCTGGAATTCTACCATCCTCTCCCATACTCTAGCTCCCAGTATCGAATGCAATTCCCAAGTTAAGCTCGGGGATTTCACATCCGACTTAAAAAGCCGCCTACGCACGCTTTACGCCCAGTAAATCCGATTAACGCTCGCACCCTCTGTATTACCGCGGCTGCTGGCACAGAGTTAGCCGGTGCTTATTCTGCGAGTAACGTCCACTCATCTTGGGTATTAACCAAAAGAGCCTCCTCCTCGCTTAAAGTGCTTTACAACCATAAGGCCTTCTTCACACACGCGGCATGGCTGGATCAGGGTTCCCCCCATTGTCCAATATTCCCCACTGCTGCCTCCCGTAGGAGTCTGGGCCGTGTCTCAGTCCCAGTGTGGCGGATCATCCTCTCAGACCCGCTACAGATCGTCGCCTTGGTAGGCCTTTACCCCACCAACTAGCTAATCCGACTTAGGCTCATCTATTAACGCAAGGTCACAAGTGATCCCCTGCTTTCCCCCGTAGGGCGTATGCGGTATTAGCATCCCTTTCGAGATGTTGTCCCCCATTAATAGGCAGATTCCTAAGTATTACTCACCCGTCCGCCGCTAGGTCAATTACCGAAGCAATCTCCCCCGCTCGACTTGCATGTGTTAAGCCTGCCGCCAGCGTTCAATCTGAGCCATGATCAAACTCTTCAGTTAAAATCATTAGTGACTTAAGGTCACAATTCTGGCTCATCAATTACTGACAAATTCTCTCAAATAAACTTCGAGTAATTTAAACCAACAATCAATGATAATATTTCGATCAATCAATCAGTAAAAATCCACACAAGTTGTTCTTCATATTCTCTTAATGATCTTCTTCATGCTTCGTCAGCATCAAGCTAGGTCGGCTATATTACTCTCTATCTCTAGAAAGTCAACTGTGATTTCAAATTATTTTTAAACTTCCTTTCTAAAACCCAACTTAATCAATTCAACCAAGTCATTGTTTTATCAGAAGTTTTAATCTTCATCACCGCCGATGGATGTGCATTCTACAGCATTCCTCAACCAACACAACCCCCTTTTTTAATCTTTCTGTTCGGATGGATGTTTTTTCCTCAAATTCACCCTTTTTTTTGCTTTTTTATCTATTTTTTAAGCATTTTTCTGTATTTTTTTCATATTCAATCTATTTTAATGCTGTGTTTTGCATACGAAAGTCAGAAAATCGTGACTTTTTTCTTGTGATCGCACTTTAAAAAGAAAAACCGCATCAAGTTGATGCGGTAAATCCAATACTTTGTGAGCTTTTATATTTGGTAGCCATTTCATCGGCAAGGTGCTGCACAATTGCATCCACACTTTCAAAAGGATGAAAACAAGACTGACGTACAATCACCGCAAAGTCTCCAGCACTTAAACGATCTAGAGCATATAACTTAGACTTTATCTCTGACTCATCTACAACAAGCTTCAGTTGGGTACAAACGTTTTCCAACAAAGCCAAACGTTGAGCATAATTTAAAAAATCAAAATGCATCTTAAAGTCAAAACGGCGCATTGCTGCCTGATCCAACTCATCAAAACGATTGGTTGTTGCAACCATAACACCATTAAAGCTTTCCATTTGAACCAAAAACTCATTTACTTGAGAAACTTCCCAAGAACGTGTTGCTTGACGACGGTCTTGTAACAAACCATCGACTTCATCCAAGAGTAAAACAGCTTGCATCTCTTCCGCTTCCTGAAAAGCTTTTGCAAGATTTTTTTCTGTTTCCCCCACCCAAGCTGAAATCAAATCTGAGCCACGCTTAATCAGTAATGGTCGATTGATACGTTCAGAAAGCCATCTTGCAAATGCGGTCTTACCCGTTCCAGATGCACCATATAGACATAAACGTCCGAAACCATGTTGCTGAATCCCTGTTGTGATTTCAGCAAGATTTGACTTACAGTTGATATAAGCCAAGTCATAGAATTTGGGTAATGCATTGCTATCTTGCAACCGAATCGCTTGATACCCTTGTGCTTTCAGTGTATTGGAAACCAATTGAGTCATGCTTTCCTGTACCACTAAACCTTCATTTTCCATCTGTGCCACTTTCGCAACACGATAACTGCGACGTAAAATGGCAGGGGAAAGTTGTTCAACATTGGCAAACGCTTGTTGATACAACATATTGAGATCATCACCACAATGCTGTTGTATAAAGCTACTCCGTTGCTGTTTAGGGGGGACTTTTATTTCTAACACCATGTCAAAACGGCGTATAAACGCAGGATCAAGCTGATCAGAGTTTGAAACCCAAATCGTAGGTGTTCGATTTTTTTCTAATATCCGGTTGACCCAAGCCTTACGACTTTGCGCTGTGCTTTTCATGCCGACACCATTTTCAGTGTCATTAAACACATCTTCCACTTCATCAAACATCAATAATGCAGATTGGCTATCGAAAATACATTGTGCCGCACGATAAGCACATAAACGCCCTGTCGCAGAAATCGCATCACCATCTTCATCTTCACAGGAGATTTCAAAAAGCTGTACGTCCATTTCTTGTGCCAATGTTTTACAGAGTTGTGTTTTGCCTGTACCAGAACTGCCATACAGAAAAATATTCACACCTTCTTGCTTATTCTGTTTCACTTGCTTTAGATAAGCCATCAACAAGGTCAATTCAGAGGCTAAATGAGGATAGTCCCTAAGCGTCAATTCAGCAGGATGACTTTTATTGATCGTGCCAACAAAAAGATCCATAACATCATTGGTTTTCACCAATAATTTATCCGCCAATTGGTTAGAGACCAGATTCAGTTTTCCACGTAAATAGTTACGATAGTGCTGCTGCACACTGATCAAACCACTACGATGTAAACGCCCTTGTACAGACAGCGCTTGACGGATCTCGTCATAAGGTAAATCCAAAACCACGGCCAAAGCACGAATCGTTTTAGAAGCCGTGAGCTCACCAATCGTGTCAGCGACATCATCTAAAAGTTGCTCACTGTTGAGCATCACTACAAAACCTAAAATCGTTGTTTCGACAGCGTTTAAATCCAGCAATTGTTGGATTAATTTCAAGTTATATTGCAATTCATCATTAAATTGAAAAGCATTCAATAAATTTTGTTGCTGAATGCTTTTATGCAATTGATTGAGTTCTTGATAAGCTGCTTGCTCATTAAATTGATCCGCAAGTAATGCTTCTGAAAAACCAAGTTTCTTAGCAATCCATTGATGGCTAAAACAATGATCAGAAATAAATTCTTTTGCGCCTCCCAGCTCCAGCAAAAATCGAAAAGCCCAGAGTTTTACAATCGGAGAAATTTCAGCAAAATCCGCAACCTCAACATGTTGCACCGTATGTGCAAAAGGTTGATTTATATATTCGTTCATATATTCACTTTTTTCTTTTCATGTCCGAGTTTGGCTTTAGCTAATCTGTATTTTTTACAAGCAAAGCGATCCCGAAGAACATGTATATTCTTTAAAATAAGGTTTTTGTTCGTTTAATTTAAACGATTAAAATGTATGAGGGTCTATTGAAAGCCCAAAATAAGAAATACGCTAAACAACATGATTGTTCTCCCGAATATTGAATTTAAATGTAGATTCAAATTACATTTCAAACAGGTGTCTAAAATGTGCTGGGTTTAATCAAGATATTATGGTTATCCTGCAACCAGTCAGTGGTCGTCTATAATCTTGTCAAATGGCAACGTTACAAGATCAAATAAGGCAAGTGAAAGAAAAAAACGGTCATCATTGTGATTATTTAAGCCATCGTGGCTAAATTTTGGCTCATTTTAATGTGAAGCATCTATTTTTGCAATTCTTTCTTAGATTTTTAGCCTTCATTATTCTTTTAAAGCAATCCATTTTCTTCGTCTAAGGAAATTTAAACGTTTTGAAATTCCTATGCGCTATCAACCTCAAGACTATCAAGGTTTTACCCAAACAGAAAAAATAAAAAAATCCCACCTAAGCGAGATTTTTTATTGTCTTTCAAGTTATTTCGCTTTATCTATAAAAAGCTGAGTACTATATTCAGTCGTTGCTAATTTATTAATTTTCTTTTGCCCTTCTTGACCAGTCAAAGCTTGGGCATATTTAAGGAAAGCCTCGGCATAATCTAAGCCGACATCTAAACGACGCTCACCAGTGATGGTCTTTAAAGTCGTATAGTAATCCCCACCATTGGCAAGAAAATCAATGGTGATCACTTTATAGGTTTTATTCAGATCAATATTTTCATATTGTCCTGCTGCATTACGTACTTGTATTTGACTGAGGCGCTGACCTTTATCTTTTGTGAAATCAACATTCCAACGTAAACCACCCGTGTATGGATAACTTCCCGTGTTATTCTGGGTAATCACTCCGTCGATCGCATCTTCGAGTGTTGCTTTAACTTCAGCACCGGTCAAATCTAAACGCAACAACGTATTTTTAAAAGGTAATACATTATAAATTTTACCGACCGTGACATCGCCCAAAGCAACATCTTCACGGACACCACCGCCATTTTGGAAGGAAATATCTGCACCAAAAAACACTTTACCTTGTTGTAAAAATGCTTCGGCAATAATTTGCTGAATATCACCACCATGTTGATCGACATGAGTATTTTTATTACACACATCTCCTAATGTAGAACGGTTTACATCACGTAATATTCCTGGTACTCGGCGCGAGCATAGATTATCTGTCGCCTGCCCTACAATTTTTTGAGCAAAGCTTTTCTTTTGATCCTGATAGGGTTTTAAAACATCTAAAGTCTTTTGTAATGGTGTGACCACAGTAAACGGTGCATTGTCTGTTTTAAATTGAGCCAGAATAGCTTGTTTTTCTGTTTCGGTGACTGCTTTTGCATCTTTCGCTGTACGGGTAAAATTATTTCCAATTAAAACATGCGGCGTACCACTACAGCTTTCGACATTACCATTTTTGTCGAACTTAACATTGAGATCTCCCACGATATAACTATATTGCCAAGCTTGAGCCACACAGACCAATTGACCATCTTTATTGCGTAGCTGAGTCGGATAAGCACCTTCAGGCGTCATCCCATATTTTTTTAAGCCATCTGGACCCAGTAAAGTATGTGAATCGCCACCAATGATCACATCGACATCTGTAAGTGATTTTGCCAACTGTTGATCGAGGTCATATCCCACATGGGTTTGTAGAATAATATTTTTGATGCCTTGTGCTTTGTATTGATTAATTTCTTGTTGTGCAGTTTCGATTTCATCAGCAAATAATGTATCAGCATTCGGCTGAGAAGAATTTTTGGTTTTTTTCGCCACAGTTAAACCAATAATTGCGAATTTAACACCATCTTTCTCAAAGACTTGTGACTTTAAAATACGGTTGGTTTTATACAATGGAGAAGATGCACCGAAATTTACGTTGGCAGTCAGGACTTGAGTCTTTTCTTTACAAGTACCTTGGTCTAGGAAACCAATAAATTTCTTTAAACCATCATCCTTAGCATCGAATTCATGATTTCCTGGGGTAAATGTATCAAAACAAACGGTATTCATCGCATCAGCATCTGCTTTACCGTCCGTAAGGTTATAGTACAAATCACCAGTGGTCGCATCACCTGCATGGATTTTAAAAGCGTTTTTCTTTTCTGCTGCAAGTTGATTAATTAAGCTGGCTACACGCGCAAAACCACCACTTGTAACACTGAATTCTTCTTCCCCAGTCCCCACATTGGTTTTAAATTTGATACTTTCTTCATCTAAATGTGAATGGTGGTCATTTATATGTAGGATGTTTAACTCTAATGGTTTTGCTTCTACAGGCTGATCAACATTTGAATGATCATTATCATCATTACATGCCACCAGCAACGTAGAAAGCATACTCAGCAAAAATATTTGCTTTTTCTTATTAATCAACATGATATTTCCAACAAGCAATAAATTATTCTTGCTTAGTATGTTGATCGTTTATTTAATTTTGATGAATAATTAAACATTTTTCACATAAAAAACCTACATTGAAATCTTGAATTTCCAAATAGTTTAATGCTTTTAATCACAAAAACCTTGTACCAGTCTGAATGTACCGTCTTAGTTTTTAAATAGCTTTATTATATTTATTGCTAAAACAATTATGTAAATTTATGATTTTTATTGATTTTAAATTTAATGCATTCAAACGTAAAAAAACCAATCGAATCTGATTGGTTTTTAACGGTGGAAACTTAATCTGCTTGATAAAATGGTCGATCACCCATCAATGTTGCTCGATTCATAACCCGGTGCTGTGGGCGATAATCATCAACTGCATAGTGGAAAGTACAACGATTGTCCCAAAATGCAACATCATTGGCTTGCCAAGACCAACGCACCACAAACTCAGGTTTTTGAATATGCTCAAACAACATTTTCAAAACTGCATCACTTTCTTTGGCTTCTAATTCATTGATTCGTGTTGTAAACCCCTCACTCACAAATAAGGCTTTACGACCTGTAATGGGATGAGTACGAATCACAGGATGGCTAATCGGTGGATGCTTTTTCTTGGCTGCTTCTAACTTTTCCAACTCTGCTGGGTCACCACCAAAGCGATCTATCGGAAATGAACGTGCAATATCATGTGTTGCGGTTAAACCCGATAACATCTCTTGCATCGGTTGAGATAATGCTTCAAAAGCTGCTGTACCACTTGACCAGAGTGTATCGCCACCCCATGCTGGAACTTTCTTTGCACTCAAAATTGCACCCATTGCAGGTTCTTCAAGGAAAGTGACATCGGTATGCCACAGTGCATTATCACGCAAATCATTTAATTCGGTATCCAAAACCATAATTTCTGGTTGTTCTGGAATATTTGGATAAATGGGATGAATATGTAACTGTCCAAACTGTCGAGCGAAAGCAGCATGTTGTTGAGCTGTCATCGGCTGATTTCTAAAAAAAATAACCTGATGTTTTAGCAATGCTGTTTCAATCAATGTCTTTTCTTCAGGCGTCAAAGCTTGATTAAAATTAATCCCTTCAATCAAAGCACCAATGGTAGGATTCAATGGTGTAATTTTAAAAGTATTTGATACAACAGCGTTCATTTCTTCCTCGATCATCTCACGATGTTTTAAAGGCAAATCATTATTAAAACTTTAAAAATACAATAATCAATTTGAGGGCGATTGCGTTTTTATCAATCTTGCCAACATGCCCACAAAGATTTAAATCAAAGCGCTTAGTGAGCTTGCTTATCCCAAGGGACCAATTTCTTTTGCAAACGGCGTAATCCAATTTCCAGCGCAAAGGCAATCACAGCAATAATCAAAATACCCACAATCACCACATCTGTTGCCAAAAGTTGTGACGATGATTGCACCATAAAGCCTAAACCTTCTGAAGCACCAACCAACTCAGCAGCAACCAATGTTGACCAACCCACGCCAAGTCCAATACGAATACCTGTTAAAATGCCAGGTAAAGCACTCGGTAAAACCACATGTTGAATAATTTGCAATGGCGTTGCACCCAAAGACTGTGCAGCGCGAATTTTTGCTTGGTCGACCGAACGTACGCCTGTTGCCGTTGCGATAACAATCGGGGCAAAAATCGCAAGATAAATCAATAAAACTTTAGATAACTCACCAATACCACACCAAATTACGATCAAAGGCAAATAAGCCAAAGGGGGAATTGGACGGTAAAATTCGATGATTGGATCGACAACACCACGTATCACTTTATTTCGACCAATCGCAATTCCCACAGGAATAGCCGTAATTACAGCAGCAACCAAAGCCGTGCCAATACGACCTAAGCTTGCGCCAATATGGCTCCATAAGCTGATACTCATATAGCCATTGGTCATCAAATCTTGCAAGCGGTCTAATACTGCAACTGGTGATGGCAAAAACAAAGCATCAATCCAACCTACAGCAGTGACAAACCACCAAATTGCAAGCAATACCACAATTGTCATGCTACTGATCAAGGTAATATTCACTTCACGTGGAACATTATTTTTTTGGGGCTGAGGTTGAACTGAAGCCATTAATTTTGGGTCTAATTGTGCTGTCATCATTACACCTTTTGCCCTTGAGCTGACGTTTGTTGAGATGAGTGAGATTGCTCTTGATGATTTTGAATAAATACACGACTCAACACATGCTCACGCATTTCAATAAATTTTGGATCAGATTTGATGCTTCGTGCAGACTCACCATTGGCATATCTTTTTGCAAAGTCCAGTGTTAATCGCTCAACAATTCGTCCTGGATTGGGCGCTAAAATAATCAGATCTGTCGCAAGGAAAACTGCTTCTTCAATATCATGAGTGATTAAGAAAGTTGGTTTTACCGTACTTTTCCATACATCTAACAACAAACACTGCATTTGTTCGCGTATAAAAGCATCTAAAGCACCGAACGGTTCATCCATCAGTAGAATTTTAGGATCTGAAGCCAAAGCGCGTGCTAATCCAACTCGTTGCCGTTGACCGCCTGAAAGCTCCCAAATATGACGCTGTCCAAACCCGTCTAAATTGACCAGTTTCAATAATTCATGCGCCCGCATTTGACGTGTTTTTTTATCAATACCTGCCAGTTCTAAACCAAAAGCAATATTATCCTCAACATTCTGCCAAGGCAGCAAAACATCATCTTGGAACACCACACCACGATCACGACTTGGTGCGACAATGCTTTCGCCATCAAGCTTGATATTTCCTGCTTGGGGATGGGTAAAACCTGCAATCAAGTTTAATAATGTGGTCTTACCACTTCCCGACGCCCCCAAAGCAACCATGAGTTGTTCGGAGCCCAATTGAAATGACACATCTTGAAGTACCGGTTGCTCAGCACCTGGGTACTGTGCTTGTACGTGTTCTACAGTCAATACAGCCATGATGAATAGTCCCGATTTCTATTTTGACGCGTTGATAAAACGAGTGTTAATAAATTGTTGATAATTTGGTGAGACCTTTTTAACCAAGCCCTGTGCTTTCAAAAAGTTAACCGCATTGGCAATATTTTGTGTAGTTCGCCCACCTAAATACTGTGGGCTTAGTTGTGCTTGACGATCAGGATATTCTGCCCCTGCAAGAAGTGTTGGAACATCTTGCGCATCAACTCCGGTAATTTTGGCAATTTTTTGTACTTCAGCTGAGTTTGCAGTCCAATGGCGCTTATTACGGTTGTAAGCATCATAGTAATTCAAAGTCACCGAGGAAAATTTGCTGAGTACTTCAGGATGCTTTTGCGCAAAATCCTTACGTGCGACCCAAACTTCAAATGTAGGCGAACCCCATTGCCCAACCCGCCCTGCATCCGTCATCACCTTGCCGGTTTTTTTGATATTGGCGAGTGCTGGAGACCAAACAAAAGCGGCATCAATATCTCCTCGACGCCATGCTGCATTGATTTCAGCAGGCTTGAGGTTCAACAACCGAATCTGATTGGGTTTAATATTCCAGTGTTGCAATGCGCCCAATAAACTGTAGTGCGAAGTCGAAGCAAATGGCGTAGCCACTTTTTTCCCAATCAAATCTTGCGGACGATGGATACCAGAACCATTTCTCACCACCAAGGCTTCTGCACTTTTTAAATCTGTTGAAATCAAAAACACATCAATTGGCAAGTTATTGGCAACAGCAGCACCTAAAGGACTAGATCCAATCAAAGCAATATCTACAGAGCCTGAAGCCAAAGCAGTTAAAACTTCAGCACCACTGTTAAATAAGCGCCAATCCAGTTTTTCTCCAATCACTTTGTCATATACACCATCAGCCTGTGCAACTTTGGCAGGCTCTATATTGGTTTGATAACCAATCACAATTGGACGTGCATTTACCCAACCACTATAGCTAAACATAGCTAAAGACGAGCAAAGTAAAATAAGCTGCTGAAATTTCATGATGGATATAAGCTGACAATCAATGGAAAAAGAAGAGAATCTGCTTTATGGTAAGGTTTTTGTATATTATTAAAAATATGTTTTTTAGATTTACTTATTCACTTTTTTCATTAATAAAATTGATCTTTTCACTGTGAATAGATATCTAGATCAAAACTAGAGAGTTTTTATTTAATCACAGCAATACATGAAAAATATAAAATACATCTCACTAAAATAATAAAGTGAAAATCAAATCACATTAAGCAACACTTTCAATGGTTTATTCATCGGAAATAGAGCAAAAGCTCTATTTTTATCTAAATAAAATTACTATATTGATTATAAATAAAGCACTTTTTAGCTATAAGGATATAACATGAAAAAGGGATTTATTGCTTTTACATCACTCGCATTATTAGGATTATCAAGCGCTTCTCAAGCTAAACAGGATGTCTGTGTATTTGACTTACTGGGAAAAGCTGGTGAATCTTATAAAATGATGGAGGAATGGGCACTCGCTGCAAAAGCCTGGAACACTGATATACAGCTGATTGCTTATCAAAATGAAGAAATGGCAGAACGAGACTTCCAAAGTGGTAAGTGTGATGCTGTCTTTTTAACAGCAATGCGAGCACGCCAATTTAATAAATTTGCTGGTTCTATTGATGCGCTTGGTGGCGTTCCAAACAATGCCATCGCCTTAAAAGCCATTAATTTCGTATTAGATAAAAGAAACACGCAACGATTGAAATCAACAATCAACGGTGTGGAGTATGAAGTGGGCGGTATCGCTCAAATCGGTCCTGCTTATATTTTTGTGAATGATAGATCGATTAACACCATTGAAAAAGGACGCGGAAAGAAATTCGCCGTATTATCCTATGATAAAGCCCAGATCGCCGCAGTAAAACGTGTCGGCGCAATCCCTGTTTTATCTGATATTTCAGATTTTATTGTGAAGTTTAATCAGGGCAAAGTAGATATGGTGGGTGCGCCAGCTTATGCATTTAAACCTTTAGAACTTTCAAAAGGCTTAGGTAGCAATGGGGCAATGTTTAACTTCCCTGTACTCAATGTCACTGCCGATTTGATTTTTAATACCAGTAAATTTTCTCCAGGTTTTGGTAACCTATCTCGAGAATGGTTCCTTAAAAAAATGCCAAAGCAGTTTGAAATGGTCAGAAAACAAGAGGAAAGCATTCCAAATAAATATCGTCTGAATTTAAGTAAAGAGGACAAAGAGCGTTATCAAAAACTACTTCGGGATACACGCTTAGAATTGACCAAACAAGGAGTCTATGACCCAACCATGATGTCAGTGCTTAAGCGAGCACGTTGTACTGTGGATCGGACCAACTTTGAATGTTCACTCTCAGGTGAATAAATACTAATCCGATCCTATTGATCATTAGAAATCAGGCGATGGAGGCATCCAAAAAGTCGCCTGATTTTTAAATTCAGAACTTACTGAGCTGAAGGTTGTTCACCCAAAGTTGGATCTTGAGTGGCTTGAGCTGGTTGCGATTGTTGAATCGTAGCATCACCTTCTACCGCAGTGCCTTGCTGAGCAGGATCAACTGTTGCTGTTTGTGCAGATTGGTGCTGATCTGCTGAACTCATTGGCGCTGATTGTGTGGTTTCAGGTGCTTGTGTAGTTTCACTTGAAGTACATGCTGTACTCATCACCGCAACACCTGCCAATAACATAAAAATAAGACCTGATTTTTTCATCATCAATTCCTTTATCATCACTCGATTAAAAAACGACAATACAATCCGCATCATCGTGCTGACTATGATTGCCATTTTTTCAGCTAAGTTCGTTGCAGCTTGGTAAGACTTTTAACGTGTTGCCGTATAAGTTCTGCAAAGTTTATTAAATCAATTACTTATTTTGACTAAATAAAATATCAAGGTTAAATCATTAATTTGTCTGAGTTTTTAAATATGCGCTGAGTTGACACAAGAAGAAAGCTCATGTTGAAAAATATATTTTTACCGTAAAAGTCTCGTATTAGTTACATTGTTAAAATTTTTAATGAAGCAAAAAAAAAGCTTATCCAAGAAGATTGGATAAGCTATGAAAAACATATTCAAATAAAAAGAAACTACAGCCATAGAATCTTAGGAGCATCATAATGAAACTCTATGTTTTTCGCAAAGCCTTATTTTCAATAAGTTTAATCGGTTTTATATATTAATTTATAATTTTTATCTATTCATTCAATTTTAATTTATGAATTTAATGGTCATTTTTCACAATTTAAGAATAAGAAAAAAACAATTTCTCATTTTATTTGTGGAAAAAAATCTATGTATTTGCTGAATATTCACACAATAAATTAAGATTTATATGTTATTCAGTTACGCTTCTGAGTTTTTTTGCTGAATTTCATTAAATAATATTCAATCTTGCTTGAATTTTAGTAGCTCGCCCACATTTCATATTCATTGACGAATTAAACGACCATGGCAGTTCAAAAATGAACACAGTGCAAAACTGCTGCCGATAAGGACTGTACATGTTTAAGAACCCATTTAAACGGAGTAAATCAATGGCAACTGAGCAAAATCAAGAAGCCCAAGATCTTCAAAACGAGCAAGCAGAACAGCAAACTCAGACTGAAAATGAACAGGTTGAAGTTACCGTTGAAGCTTTACAAGCTCAAATCAGCAATTTAGAAGAGAGTTTAAAACTGGAAAAAGCCCGTACGGCAAATGCAGTATATGAAGCACAAAAAAGCGTTGAGCGTATTCAACGCGATGCTGAAAAACATAAAGATACGGTATTGGAGAAGTTTGCAAAAGAATTATTAGATTCTGTAGACAATCTTGAACGTGCGATTCAGGCAGGTGGCGATGAAGAAACGCCTGTACTTGAAGGTGTAAAACTCACGTTAAAATCTCTTCTTACCACTTTAGAAAAATTTGGTGTTGTTGAAGCAGATACCACAAATGGCTTCAATGCTGATTTACACCAAGCCGTAGGGATCGACCCAAATGCAGCTGCCAACCAAATTGGTACCGTTTTGCAAAAAGGTTACACCTTAAATGGTCGACTACTTCGCCCTGCAATGGTCATGGTGGGTCAATAAGCTTAATAAATGAGGGCTTTTTGAAAATATTTTCATGAATTTTCTCAAATAATGACTTGAAAATTTTTGAATGGCTCTCATATCGGATAACAAGAAAATCCTTTTAACACTTCCTTTCTCAAGGGAGAAATAAAAGGGATTCAAAAGAATTTAGAGGAATAGATTTATGGCTAAAATTATTGGTATTGACTTAGGTACAACAAACTCATGTGTTGCTGTACTTGAAGGCGATAAAGTTAAAGTAATTGAAAATGCTGAAGGCGCGCGTACAACACCTTCTATCGTTGCATATAAAGATGGCGAAATTCTTGTAGGTCAGTCTGCTAAACGTCAAGCAGTGACTAACCCTAAAAATACATTATTCGCAATCAAACGTTTGATCGGTCGTAAATACGAAGATCAAGCTGTACAAAAAGATATCGGTATTGCACCATTCAAAATCATCAAAGCAGACAATGGCGATGCTTGGGTGGAAGTGAATGATAAAAAACTTGCACCTCAACAAATCTCAGCAGAAATTTTGAAAAAAATGAAAAAAACTGCGGAAGATTATTTAGGTGAAACAGTAACTGAAGCGGTTATTACTGTACCTGCTTACTTCAATGACGCTCAACGTCAAGCAACGAAAGATGCTGGTCGTATTGCAGGTCTAGAAGTTAAACGTATCATTAACGAACCGACTGCTGCTGCACTTGCGTTCGGTATGGATAAAAAAGAAGGCGACCGTAAAGTTGCGGTATATGACTTAGGTGGTGGTACATTTGACGTATCAATCATTGAAATCGCAGACTTAGATGGCGACCAACAAATCGAAGTATTGTCTACCAATGGTGATACATTCCTTGGTGGTGAAGACTTTGATAATGCATTGATCGACTATTTGGTTGAAGAGTTCAAAAAAGAACAAAACTTCAACTTGAAACAAGATCCTCTTGCATTGCAACGTTTAAAAGAAGCTGCTGAAAAAGCCAAAATTGAGCTTTCTTCATCAAATTCTACTGAAATTAATTTGCCATACATCACTGCGGATGCAACAGGTCCTAAACACTTAGTGATGAATGTAACACGTGCGAAATTAGAAGGTTTAGTTGCTGACTTAGTTGCTCGTACGATTGAGCCTTGTAAAATTGCGCTTAAAGATGCAGGTCTTTCGACTTCTGATATCTCTGACGTGATTTTGGTTGGTGGTCAATCACGTATGCCAATGGTTCAACAGAAAGTACAAGAGTTCTTCGGTAAAGAACCTCGTAAAGATGTGAACCCAGATGAAGCTGTTGCAATCGGTGCGGCAATTCAAGGTGCAGTATTGTCTGGTGACAAAACTGACGTACTTTTACTTGATGTAACACCGTTAACACTAGGTATTGAAACCATGGGTGGCGTGTTAACTGCAATTATTGAGAAAAACACGACGATTCCTGCGAAGAAATCTCAAGTATTCTCTACAGCAGCAGACAACCAACCAGCAGTAGACATTTCAGTTTACCAAGGTGAACGTAAAATGGCTCAACAAAACAAATTGTTGGGTAACTTCCAATTAGGCGATATCCCACCTGCTCCACGTGGTGTGCCACAAATTGAAGTATCATTTGACATTAATGCTGATGGTATCTTGAAAGTATCTGCTAAAGATAAGAGCACTGGTAAAGAGCAATCAATCCAGATTAAAGCAAACTCAGGTTTGTCTGATGCTGAAATCGAAGCAATGATCAAAGATGCTGAAGCAAATGCTGAAGAAGATCGTAAGTTTGAAGAACTTGCAAAAGCACGTAACGAAGCTGATGCTTTAGTTGCTTCTGCAAATAAAGCAGTTAAAGATCTTGGCGAGCAAGTCACTGCTGATGAAAAAACTGCAATTGAAACAGCAGTTTCTGAATTAGAAGTAACTGCGAAAGAAAATGATGTTGAAGCAATCAAAGCGAAAACTGAAGCTTTACAAAACATCATTATGCCGATCACTCAACGCGCTTATGAAGCTACTCAAGGTCAAGGTGGAGCACAAGGCTTTGACCCGAACCAATTCGGTGGTGATGCAGGTCAACAACAGCAAAAAGCTGATGATGGCGTAGTCGATGCTGAATTCACAGAAGTAAAAGATGACAAAAAATAATTTGTCGCTTTAATCGAAAACCGCTCAAGAGATTGAGCGGTTTTTTTATGCTGGCAAATCATCTTTATACAAGTCTATTTAAACTTTAGATCTAAAGCGTGGCAATGAAAGTTTTATATCATTCAACACTATTTTCATCGCATTGATTTTATGGGTCCAGAGAAATTATATTTTACTGTTTGCATTTTTCAACAGATTGACTATATGGAGTGTGTGCTTTGCTAATCTCTGACATTTCTAAAAAAACAGCTTTATCCATCCATACACTACGTTACTATGAACAAATTGGGTTGCTGAAAAACATCCATCGTAACCTGTCAGGACAACGTGTATATACTTCACTTGATTTAGAATGGCTTGAATGGATCAAACGTTTAAAATCAACAGGAATGCCTTTAGAAAAAATTCAAGATTTTGCCGAATTTCGTTTACAGGGAGAACACACTTTAAAACAAAGACAGCAGCTTCTGATTGAGCATTCTGCTCAATTAAAACTGGAAATTCAAAGACTTCAACAAGAGCAGAGTATTGTTGACTATAAAATTAAAATTTATGCTGGAAAAATGCTTGAGCTAGAGTGAACTCGAGCAGTTAAGCTTTTTACTTCCTACTTTAAATCGGAGTAAAAAACATGTTTCATTCGGGCTTTTACATCACTGCAGAATTAAGAATACTAGATGAAAATAAAATCTTAGAAACCCGTGAAGCGTTGCAAACATTATGCACAATGACCCTTCAACACGAATCAGGATGTAGCATGTTCCAACTGCATCAATGTCAACAAGAGCCAACACGTTTACTGCTCTGGGAACGCTTTGATTCAGAACAAGCGTATCAGGCTCATTTTAAGCAGGTTTATACCCAAGAATATTTGGCGCGGAATTTAACTGAAGTGGTACAGCATTTCGTTAGCGATTGCGTGTTATAACACCTCATGCATAGCTAAGCCCATTGTGATTTTTCAAGATGATGAATTGCTAATCCGCATCAAATCTTTTATCTTAATTATCACAATAATAATGGATCAAACGATGAAAAACTCCCCTGCTGTTTCACCCGCTGTTTATTATAGTTTGATCCTGGCTCAGTTTTTTTTGCCCGTTATTGCGGCAATCATAGACATATACTGCACTGAACCTGAGTTAATACTACTTGATAAAACCCTCTATCAAGACCCACAGACTTGGGAGTTGGCAGTGATGTCTGTTGCAGGCTTAATTATACTCATCATCACTTTTGGCTTATGCTTGAAAAAAGAATGGGCAAGAAAAGCCTATCTTTATAGTTTTTTTCCAACATTTTTACTTTATTTCATGCCGTATATGCACTGGATTTACATGACCAGTTATGCTGCGATTTTTAACGATCTTGCCTTTGTCTGTTCAGGTATTTTATTGATGATTTTAGTGACACCCTCACTGTATCAACCTATTTTTGAACACGATTAATCATGTATAAAGTCCTCAGCATAAGCCTTGCTTTATACGTCTTTCTAGAAATTCTATGTCATGTATTTGCTCTTGTTGCGCGCAAGATTGTCAGTCGCTCAGATACGCAAAAACTCAACCACCCTTTGCATCTTCAATTTATCCAACAAAGTTTTTATCGCACGATGTTACTGGTCAGCATCGTACTGATGAGCCATTTTTATACTGAATTAGCTTTTTTTGAGCAGAATGATTGGATTCGATTGGGGTTGAGTATCTTGATTATTTTAATGATTTTACTGGTATTTTGGTGGATAAATGCTTTTATTGTGCGGCAAGTTGTTCTAAAACAACAATACGCTGTCACCGCAGTGTTTAAACAGAAAATCAGTTATATCATGCGACATCCCTTACAATTTAAATCCCTGTATATCACCACTGAATACTTAAGCATATCCGTTTGGATGAACAGATTCCTAAGTGTACTGGCATTTATCCTGCTGTTTATTGATATTTATATCCTGTTTAGCCCTTAAATAAAATTGATCAGATCGCGCCTTCCATCCTAATTCCTAAACTGAGCTGTAATAGGGTAAACAATCCTTTCATGAATAAAAATAGTCCTGCAAATATACATATCAACATAATTAGTCGTTGTTTTTTGCTGAGGCTTTGTTTTATTTGTAGATTGTATTGCTGATCAAGGACTTTATTTATGGGTAAATGATCAATCACTTTCTGGGAAATTTGTTTTTCTAACTGATTTAATGATGAGCCTTCAACAATCGTTAAGTTGTAATTTCCAACCTCCAACTCACAATAAAACATTAAATTTGAACCTCGTGTAAAACTATTTTTATGTGGTCGTCCTAGACTTGAGGTCAATTTAACCTCCTCTTGTGAATCGAGATTGACGATTTTAGGGTGAATAAAAGTCAGAGGTGCGAGTTTAAATAATGGTCCTTCCTGCCAAATTGAATAGCCACCTTTATGAGTAACGCTAAAATTTTTAGATTTTTGCACCAAAGGCATTTCTAGCACTAACTTTGCTCGAAAGAGCTGTACCAAGCAATATATGACATTCACCCAACAGCAAATGCCCGCAATTAAAAAAATCCAGCCTAAAATCAACATTCCATTCATCAGTCTTTGCGATTGTGTAATTTTCAGATAAATTATCGATAACAAAAATTATTTTTTTAAGCAAGCATGCGTTTCTGGATTATTGTTAGCGTCATTATTTTTACGGCATATTTTGCGATTCAACGCATGATGTATCCGCAACTCAACCATAATTCAGCGATTGATCGTATTACACACCCTTTAGATACTCGTTTACGTTATCGCATTGGTGAAGTTGATCCTCGCTTCCATCTGAGCAAAGCACAGGTAAAAAATTTAGCGCAAGAAGCGGCTGAAATATGGCACTTAGGTACAATGCAAAGTTTATTTGTTTATGACGATCAGGCAAAGCTGACGATTAATTTGATTTATGATGAGCGCCAAGCTGAGTCCAGTGCCAGAACTCAAGCCTTACGCACCCTAGAAAATACCCAACAATATTCTCAAAGTGAAAAACAAAAAATTCAACAACTACATCTTGAATTAAATCAAGCCAATCGAGAATTAGACTTTCAAAAGCGTAGTTATCAACATAAAGTTGAACAATATAATCAACTGATCAATGCACTTAATCAATCAAGGCAAAATTTAGATGCATCTGCAAGATTTGAATTAGATCAACAAAAAAATCAATTGATCATTGAACAGAGTCAATTGAAACAACAATTAGATCTTTATAACCAAAAAGTGGATACATTAAACCGCCAAGTTGAACAGCTTAATTCAGTGAACCATCAATATAATCAATCTGTTGATCAGTTTAATATGCGTTTTCAGCCACGCCAATTTGACAAAGGTGTCTTTGATGGTAAAACCATTAATATTTATGAATTTGAGTCCGATGCAGATCTAAGAGTCACCATTGCACATGAACTGGGTCATACTTTAGGTCTTGCACATAATAATGACCCTAAAGCACTCATGTATCCGATGATGAAAGAACAAGATTTGAAAAATTTTAGATTAACTCAAGCTGATTTAGCCATGCTAAACTCAAGACAACGATAAGAAAATTTAATAATGAATCATCAGCATTTAAATCCATAATTTTCTTATGTATTTAAATTATTTTTTTCAAATTCATGTTATTGTGAACTGAAGACGCAATGAATTGAGGAGATGACTGTGAGCTATTATCATATTATTCTGGAAGTAAATGATCATATCAGCACGATTGAGCAAACTCGTGATATTGAAATATATGATATTACTGAACTTCAGCCATACCTCCATTCTATTTTATTGCCTTACTTCAATGAGCAAATTATTGAACTGGAAGATGAAAATATTGAGTTTACAGATATTTTACATCTTGAAATCAAACAAACATTACTTCCAATCCAGCATTTGATCGAAGAAGAACAGAAGCAATTGCCTAGTGATACCGATGTGACTATTACTGCACATGAAATCTTTAATGATAGAGATCACACTCAGGATGTTACTGCGGTCATTTTAGATGTATTAGAAGCTGTCAAAATCGATCAATCTGCGATTGAATAAATCCAATCATTAAAAAGGTCTGCAATTGCAGACCTTTTTATTGTATTCATTGCCCTGAATACAACATATCTTTACTGCATCATACTTTTTGCAGCCTCATTTCTAAATGCTTTTAAAATCTGCTGCCCCGCGCGACCTGTTGGACTTAATCCTAATTTGACCTGTTCTTGTTGAATAGCTTGGCGAGTTTTATCACCAATCAGACCATCAGCATCACCAATCGCATAGCCTTTCTTCAATAAATAGTTTTGAATTTCACGGCGTTCTGCACGAGATGTTCCAGCATCTTCTGTTGGCCAAGCCGTTTGGAACCCTCCTTTACCCTGTAAACGATCTGATAAATGTGCAATTGCAAGTGCATAACTTTCAGCAGCATTATAGGAATAGATTGCATCAAAGTTTTTAAACACCAAGAATGCTGAACCATTTGCACCAGCAGGCATCATTAGACCAGCTTGAGAGCCTTCAGATAAGTTTCCTTGAATGATTGGTGTGCCATCGACACGAGTAAAACCACGATTGACCCAAGAACTGAGTGATTTTTTATTGCGGCGACTTTCTCCAGACACTGATGCACCCGCAGGAATTTTTACCTCAAAGCCCCAAGGCATTCCTGTTTGCCATCCACGCTTTTTCAAAAAATTAGCGGTTGAAGCTAAAGCATCAGAAGTACTTGAAACCAGATCACGACGTCCATCACCATCAAAGTCCACAGCCAATTCTTCATAGGTAGAAGGCATGAATTGAGTATGACCGAATGCACCAGCCCATGAGCCTTTCAGTTGATCTTCGCGTAAATCTCCACGTTGTAAAATACGCATTGTGGCAAAAAACTCACCTCTAAAATAGCTTTGGCGACGCCCTTCACAGCTTAATGTCCCTAAGGCTTGTAATAATGGATATTTTCCAGAAATATCTCCAAAATTACTTTCTACACCCCAAACGGCAACCACTGTTTCTGCAGGAACACCATAAGCAGCCGCAACACGGTTAAGAACATCCCGATGCTGGCTCAGCATTTGACGCCCTTTTTCAACACGTTCTTCATCGACTAAACCTGAAAGATAGTCCCAAATCGGAGTAGAAAACTCTGGTTGATAGTCTAATTTACTAATGACGGAATAATCAGGCGTTAAATTTTGTGTATAACGATCATAGGTTGAACCGCTTACACCAGAGCTCACAGCTTGTGAACGTAAATTTGCAATACAGCTTTGAAAATTAGAATTAGGTGTATAAGTTGTATCTTGAGTTGTTGTCACTGGTGAGCTAGACACCGCCTGACCATTAATAATTAATTCAGCATTGGCATGTGATGCCGCGAATAAAACAGATCCACAAATCAAAGTTAAATGGCGCATAATATCCACAAAAATAGTTTTAAATTTAAATTATCTGAATACCATAACAGCCTGTGAATAAAATGACAGATGTAAAAACGTAAATTTTGAATTCATTTTCCAATTTTAAATTCAAAACTCCCAATATCGTAACTTTGAATTTAAAATAAAGTTATCCACACAAGCTCCCAAAATACAGTTTTAAATTCATTTATGAATTCAAATTAATTCTTATTTTACTGCACATTTTTTAAATTCAAATTGTTCTAGTTTTTATCCACAACACACTCCCAAAATTTAACAATGCGAGTTATCCACAAGATTGATTTTAAATTCAAATCTCCATCAGCTTTAAATTTAAAGTTTTAAATTCAAAAATATTTAACTTTATGTCTTAGATTTTTTGTGGATAAGTCTAGAATGATACAATTGAGTTGGCAGCATGAATGGTTTTGAATTCAAAAAATTATCGATTTTTTGAGATTTAAAATACTTATTTTTAAAGCTCGTTGTTATTTTTATATGTCATTTTTCGATGTAAGTTGAGATCAAAATACCCAAAAAATAAAGGAATGCCATCATACAGAACATCGAAAAAGAAAAAAGCAGCCAACACCTTGACTGCTTTTTTTACACACAATATTGAGTTTAGATGCTCATATCTTCACTTAATGACAGTGGATTTGGCAGAATTTTTGCTAACTGACGGCATAGCGTCGTTAATTCCTTAGAATCATTTGGCATCAACGTGATATGTCCAATTTTACGACCTTCACGTTCAGTCTTGTTATAAAGATGCACATGAGCACCTTCTAATGCTAAAACCTCTTCCAATGGTGGATATTGACCAATGATATTGACCATCACCGTTGGACGTACAACTTCTGTTGAACCTAAAGGTAACCCAGCAACCGCTCGGACATGATTTTCAAATTGCGAGCACACAGCACCTTCAATTGACCAGTGCCCCGAGTTATGCACACGTGGTGCCATCTCATTGGCATACAAGCCTTTTTCAGTGACAAACAGCTCCAAAGTCAACACACCCACATAATTCAAATGATTTAAAAGGCGAGTGATATAGTCTTGTGCAACAGGTTGCAAATCTGAACTATTTGGAGCAGGAACGATCGAATGTGAAAGAATACCATTATGATGATGATTTTCAGCCAATGGCCAAGTTTTTACATCTCCATCAATACCACGTACTGCGATAATTGAAACTTCACGAGAGAAAATAACGAAGCTTTCAGCAATTAACGAACCTGCTGGACCAAGCTCTGTCCAAGCTTGGTCAATTTGATCTTCTGAACGTAATACAAACTGACCTTTACCATCATAACCACCAGTCGCGGTTTTCAGGACAATCGGCAGTCCTAATTCAGCAACTGCAAGCTTGAGGCTATCCAGAGAATCTACCGCTTTATACGGCGCAACTGGAATCTCTAACGCATCAAACAACGCTTTTTCTGAAAGGCGATGTTGTGCAATGGCTAAAGCTTGGCGTGGTGGATGTAAGTCCTTATGTTTGGTCAATACATCTACATCAATCAATGGTGTATTTTCAAATTCCAAACTAAATACATCCGCACTTGCAATAAAGTCCTGCAAGCCATTTTCAGCTTTTGTTGAAAATACTTGCCCTAATATCGCAGATGGACAATCTGTATTGGCTTCAAGAAAAGTACATTGAATATTTAACGGTAGCGCAGCTTGCGCCATCATACGGCCGAGTTGACCACCACCAAAAATACCGATGGTTTTATTCATAACCTGTGTCCCGTTTTAAGCTTGACCCGGAATGTTTTTACTAGCCACTTTATCAGTTTGTGCCGCACGGAAATCTGCAACATTTTTTGCGATCTCTGGACGGGTTAAACCTAAAATCTGTGCTGCCATAATCGCGGCATTGGTTGCACCAGCAGGACCTATCGCCAATGTACCTACGGCAATACCAGCAGGCATCTGCACGATAGACAATAACGAATCAACACCATTTAAAATCGAAGACTTCACTGGCACACCAAGCACCGGTAGATCTGTTTTTGCTGCACACATCCCTGGTAGATGCGCTGCACCACCTGCACCAGCAATAATCACTTGAATACCACGTTCACGTGCTGTTTCAGCATACTCAAATAAGCGATCTGGCGTACGATGCGCAGAAACAACTTCAGCTTCAAAAGGAACACCAAGCTGTTTAAGCATATTGGCAGTGTTTTCGAGAGTTGCCCAATCTGATTGAGAACCCATGATAATTCCAACTAGAGGAGCGTCTTGTACAGCGGCCGCATTCATTGCATATATTCCGTAAACGAATGTAAGGAAGTTTAAATACTGGTGATCAGTGTTTAAATGAATATCAAGAAGCTCGCTATTATAGACTGATTTTTCATCTCACGAAAATTTAACAGACGTAGCAATGCAATATTTTTTAATTTAACCACCTTAAATGCTTGAGTCGAAGGGCAATATCAGGCTGGAGTCCCTAAACAACATAAAAATCGAAAAAGCCATCCAACTCATCAGGTCAAAAAATCATGATGGACGCTTAAATCATCATGATTTTAACTCAGTCTATTGATCTTACTGACTTCTAAAGACAAAAAATACGCATCCCAACAAGCACAATCCTGCCCACAGATAGTCCAATTTAAAAGGCTGTTTAAATAAAAAAATCATAAAAGGAACAAATACCAAAAGTGTGACCACTTCTTGAGTAATTTTCATTTGTCCCAATGACCAACCATGTTGAGCCAAAAGGCGAGTCGCAGGAATCATAAAGCTGTATTCAAGCAGGGCAATCACCCAACCAAATAAGATGGCTTGCCACAAAGGTGCTTCATGGAGGAACTTTAAATGACCATACCAAGCCAAAGTCATAAAACAATTGGAGATAATCAGCAATAAAAGCGGTAGAGATAAAGCCATTTTTAGCTCAACAATGATGTATGCCTCAATAGATTACACTGCATTTTTTTAAAAGTGAAAAACCTTCAATCTCGATCATGCTGACGCGCGTACCAATACACATGATGAGCAAAGAATCTAGATTTGGCATGAAGGGGAGAAAACTCAAGCTCACTTTGAGCTGTTTTTAAAAATTTAAGTAATACTAGACGCTTTTCTTCATCAACGATATTTCTATAAGAAGAATCATTTAAAAATATTTTTTGACCCTGATCAAGATAAAAATGAATGGAAACTTTTGAATTGAATAATAAAGGTGATTTGGTTGAATAATCATAGCTGTAAAAACCTAAAATTTCCTGTTTGGCATATTTTTGTGGCGCTTTTTGATTGAATTGAAGATACATATACTGATCATCAAACCAAATGGTGACATCTTTAGAAAATAGTCGGATTATCCTTGTCGTTGTAGCAAAATAAAGCAAAAACGTTAAGCTTACTGGACCTAAATAAAAACCGTCACCCAACAAAGAATAATAGGCAATGCCATAAATCAACATCATTGGCAAAGCAATCAATAAACTACTGATCGAAGAATAAGGATAAACCTGATTTAAGACGAATTTTTTTGCTGTTCTTTTCCGAGATTTTGACATGTTTGGCAATAATAAAATTTATGCAAGCACCTATATTCAACTGCAAATATGCAGGATTTTATCCACAAAAGCTATGCTTTAAAATCGTAACAAGAAAAACTATCTTTTCGCTTTAAGCCTTGCTATCGTTGCTCTCAAATCAAATGAATCGGCTACACCACAAGCACAAAGTGATGAGTCTATAAAAGCACTGGAGTTAAAACGAATGCATCTGCATATTTTGGGTATTTGCGGCACCTTTATGGGCTCATTGGCATTATTGGCACGCGATTTAGGTCATAAGGTTACGGGTTCAGATGCAAATGTTTATCCGCCGATGTCAACCCAGCTTGAAAATGCAGGTATCACCTTGATGCAAGGCTATGACCGTAGCCATTTACAGCCCCACCCAGACCTTGTGATTGTTGGTAATGCCATGAAACGTGGTATTGATGCTGTTGAATATATGTTGAATGAAGGTTTGCCCTATATTTCAGGACCACAATTTCTTGCTGACCATGTATTACAAGCTAAACATGTCTTAGGTGTTGCAGGCACACATGGTAAAACCACCACCACAACCATGTTGGCATGGGTGTTGGATCAGGCAGGATTAAATCCAGGCTTTTTAATTGGTGGTGTACCTTTAGGTTTTAGTGAAAGTGCACGTTTAGGCGGAGGAAAATACTTCTGTGTCGAAGCAGATGAATATGATTCTGCATTCTTCGATAAACGTTCTAAATTCGTACACTATCATCCAAAAACTGCGATTTTAAATAATCTTGAATTTGATCATGCCGATATTTTTGATGACTTGGCTGCGATTCAAAAACAATTCCATCATTTAGTCCGCACCATTCCCAGCGAAGGTCGCATTATTGCACCGATCACTGAAACCAATATTGATGAAGTTCTGCAAATGGGGTGTTGGACACCAGTGGTTCGGACTTCATTAGATGCCAACGACAGTGCTGAAGTCTATGCGGAGCAACTTTCTGCGGATGGTTCACATTTTAAAGTCTTACAACACGGCGTAGTCAAAGGCGAAGTTCAATGGAATATGACAGGGCAGCATAGTGTTGCCAATGCCTTAGCAACGATTGCTGCTGCAGAGCACGTAGGTGTCGACATTGCAACGGCTTGTGAAGCCTTGTCGAATTTTGGCGGAGTGAAACGCCGTATGGAATTGCTCGATACTGTAAAAGGTATTGAGGTATACGATGATTTTGCCCATCATCCAACAGCGATTGATACAACCTTAGAAGGTGCACGCAAACGCTTAGGCGAACGTAAACTATGGGCAGTCATTGAACCACGTTCAAATACCATGCGTATGGGTAGCCATAAAGATGGGTTGGCGTATTCTGCACGTTTGGCAGATGAAGTCATTTGGTATCAACCTGAAGGCTTGGATTGGGATTTACAGCCCGTGATTGATGCAGCCACAAATAAAGCTGTTGTGGCTCGTACCTTAGATGAGATTATCAATACCATTCGCACTGAGGCAGGCGAGGGCGATGCCGTAGTGATCATGTCGAACGGCGGTTTTGGTGGATTACACCAAAAACTAATTACTGCATTAAAAGCAAAATAAGTTTTCTAGAAATGAAAAAAACCACAAAATGTGGTTTTTTCATTTAATCTGGGGTCACTGTTTTCTGCAAAGCTTTAAAATCTTTAAGTTTGACCCATCCTTCAACCAAGTCATCTTCTATATGTTGATTTGGATCATTAAATACCACATAGACCCACGCTTGTTTTTCCCGATCTTTATACACTGAATATGCTGTAACATTATCATTTTGAATAACAAAAGTATCATTCATTTTACAAAAGTTTTTAGGCGCTGAATAAAAATATATACGATGTTTCGATTGAGCCACTAATTCCCAACGTGGGTTGATCTCTTGCTCTTTTTGATAAGCGCGTAAGTTTAATTCAAAACAACTTTCTGCATAACTCAGTATAGGGCTGATCAATAATGATAAAGCGATCAGAATTTTTTTTAACATGTTGAAGTATCTAACTCAATTTTAACAGTCCAATCCAGGTAGGACATTAAATGTATGTATATCTATCTATGCTTTGACATCTGCAAAGCTTTTTTCACGTTTAAACATCACGTCCACATATGAACATGTTGGCACAATTTTTAGTTGTTTTTCACGCGCAAATTCAACCAAAGTATCTAATAATTGGCGGGCGATACCCTGACCGCGTAGGGAATCATCAACCCAAGTGTGGTTGGCAATAATCTGCTGTTCACCACTCCAAACATAGCTGATTTCAGCAATACGCTGTCCTTGAGGATTATCTAAGAAAAACTCACCCTTATGTTGATTATCGATATGTTGGAATTGCATCTATTATTTCTCATTAATGATTTATGACACAATTCCACTTTAACAAAGCAAACTTAAGATTTCAAAACATCATGTATCGATTGATCTTTATCAAATACAGATTTTGAAAAAGGGCATAGAGGGATAATTTTCACATTTTTTGAACGTGCCATATCCACCACTTGATCCAATAACTTACGTCCCACACTTTGACCACGCAACTCATCTTCTACAAGTGTGTGATCAATAATCAACATATTTTCACCTGCCCATGTATATGCCATTTCAGCCAAATGGTGACCGTCTTCACCAATATAAAACTCACCTTTTTTTCCATCATCTTTGTGTCTAATTTCTAACATTTTATTTACTCTTTATATACATACAAACTTAAAAGCACATTCAAAATGCCATAAGTTTATTGGGTTTATTGTTAAGTTTTGTCCGACAATCCTAATTTTTATGTATCAAAACTTAAGCTTAACTTTATGCAAAAATCAGCCTAAAATTTAGTGCTAATCTTTGAAAATATGATCATGTCCAGTTCCTCTTCCCAAACGCCCACACCCCAATCTGCCCCCAGTGAAACGCAGCAATGGGTCAGTGTAATCAGCCTTGCCTTTGCTGCTTTCATTTTTAATACCACAGAATTTGTACCCGTAGCTTTACTCAGCGATATTGGTAAAAGTTTTAGTATGCAAGCAACGGATGTCGGCATCATGATTACTCTATATGCATGGGTAGTTGCGCCGATTTCTTTGCCTATTATGCTCCTCACCAAAAATATCGAAAGACGCTTTTTGCTGATTGGCTTATTCATGGTTTTCGTTGCCAGTCATGCCTTGTCTTATTTTGCATGGAGTTTTGATGTACTGCTTGCCAGCCGAATTGGTATCGCATTTTCGCATGCGCTATTTTGGTCGATCACTGCCTCGCTAGCCGTTCGTGTCGCACCCAAAGGTAAGGAGTTTCAAGCTTTAGGTCTATTGGCCACAGGTACAGCGCTGGCGATGGTCTTAGGTATTCCTTTTGGCAGAATGGTGGGAGAATCTTATGGTTGGCGTAATACTTTTGGCTTGATCGCCATTGGCGCAGCTGTTGTCTGTTTAATTTTAGCCAAAACATTACCACGCTTACCGAGTGTCAACTCTGGTTCTTTAAGCAGCTTAAAATTATTTCTAAAACGCCCAAGTTTGATGATGGTCTTTGCACTCACTGTGATTGTGATTACAGCACAGTTTACGGCTTATAGTTATATCGAACCTTTTGCCTTAAATGTTGCACATTTTAGCTCAACACAAACCACAACCTTATTACTCATCTATGGCGCAGCAGGCTTTTTTGGCTCCTATTTATTTGGAAAATTTGCTAAAAAATATCCCAAATTGCCGATCCCACTCAGCAGTCTGATACTGGCGATTTCTATGCTGTTATTGACCACATTAAGCATCGATTTTGTCAGTTTCAGTGTGTTGAGTTTGTTCTGGGGAATGGCAATTATTTGCTTTAGTTTAGCTCAACAAGCCAAAACATTAAATTTAGCTTCTGATGCAACAGATGTGGCGATGGCCATTTATTCTGGGCTTTACAATGTCGGTATCGGCGGTGGGGCACTTCTTGGAGGTTTAGTTACTGCCAGTTATGGGCTAAATCATATTGGTGTGGTTGGCGGTATCATTGCTGTATTGGGCACACTGCTTGCCTTAGTGCTGGTACAACGTAAAGATTTTATTCAAAAAGCGTAAATTTACAAATTTTAAAGTGACATCTCAACTCAATAAGTTTAATTTAATCAAAGTTATCTAGTTATTATATGATGATCAATGCAAACTTTCTTTTTCATTAGATTATTTACCACCACACTGCATCGGCAGTGTGGTTTTTTGCATTTAAAATAAATTGTAAAGCCAACCCTGCCAAATGTGCGGGGTTATTTTTTGGCTCCGTGATTGGGCACATCGTTACGGAGAAACTCATGTCAGACCCTCAAAACAAACAAGCCTTAATTGTTGTTGATATGCAAAATGGTTTGTTTTATGCATCGCAACCTCCATTTGAAGCTGATCGATTATTAAAAAATATCAATCAACTCATTGCATACGCTCATTTAAAACACATTCCTGTATTTGCAATTCGTCATGTGGGTGCTGCCAATACTGCTATGGCACCTCATAGTCCAATGACTCAATTGATTGCAGAATTAAACATTGATCATGATGTTGATCAGGTGTTGGAAAAAACTCGCCCAAATTGTTTTTTTCAAACTGATTTAGAACAACGATTGAAGTCATTGAATATACAAGAGCTGATTGTTTGCGGTTTAAAAACTGAATTTTGCATAGATAGCACTTGTCGTGCAGCAAAAGATTTAGGATTTAAGGTGCAATTGATTTCAGATGCACACAGTACTGTTGATTCAGCCGTACTCAATGCGCAGTTGATTATTCAACACCATCATCAAACACTCAGTCAGGCTTTTGCACAGCTAAAAACCTGCGCTGAATTTTGTATATAATTTGAGCTACATAAAAATACATTCAATATTTGCACATTTCAAATAAATGTGCGATTCTCTGCGCATATAAAGAAATTTTTATTTCTTACACAGTTTATTGAACAAGGGGAGTAGCCTCCTCCAATCAGAATATCGTCATTACGCTTTTAAAAGCCGGTATCTGAGCATTTTAGTCATGTTATAAACGCTAAAATGTAGGCAAGACCTTGATCATGTTGATACAGATGTTTAATCATCTGGCAACAGGTCAAGGTTTTTTATGCCTGATTGCCAGATTCGGAGAATTTTATGGAATCTATAGGCAATCCATGGCTGTATTTAGCGTTCTTCGCTATCGTCATCGTGATGTTACTGATTGACTTTTTAGGCTTTAAGCAAAAACAAGGTCAAGACGTTAAAATTAAAACTGCTGCCTACTGGAGTATTGCGTGGGTCAGTGTTGCTGCTTTATTTGGTGGCGGTTTATGGCTATATTTACAGCAAACTGCGGGTGTTGCCATAGCCAATACTAAAACCATGGAATACTTTGCAGGCTATCTCTTAGAAAAATCCTTAGCAATTGACAATGTTTTTGTTTGGTTGATGATTTTTGCTGCATTTGCAATTCCCCAAGGCTTACAGCGTAAAATTTTACTCTATGGTGTATTAGGCGCAATTATTTTACGTACTCTATTTATCTTTATTGGTGCTTGGTTCGTTCAAGAGTTCTCTTGGGTCCTCTATATCTTTGGTGCTTTCCTCGTTTATACAGGATTCAAATTCCTGAAAGGTCAAGATGAGGAAGAAACCAATATCGAAGATATGGCGATTCTAAAATGGCTACGTAAACACATGCGCATTACACCTAAACTGGAAGGCGCTAAATTCTTTGTCCGTCAAAATGGTGTACTTTGGGCAACGCCGTTATTTCTAGTATTAATTTTAGTTGAAGCATCTGATGTGATCTTTGCTGTCGATTCAATTCCAGCTATTTTTGCGGTCACCAGTGATCCTTTTATTGTACTCACGGCGAACTTAATGGCAATTTTAGGCTTGCGTGCGATGTTCTTCCTATTGTCTGGTGCTGCGTCTAAGATGCACTATTTACCTTACGGTTTAGGAATTATCTTACTGTTCATTGGTTTTAAAATGTTAATGTTGGATGTATTCCATATGCCAATTTGGATTTCTTTAGGGTTCATTGTTATTGTATTGACCATTACCGCTTGGCTGTCGATCCGCCATAACAAAAAGCATCAGGAAACCCGTTTATAAAACTAAACCAAGCCTTCCACTCGGAGGGCTTTTTTATCAGGACATCCTAAGCAAGGAATGCGTTTTAAATACCACTTGATCATGGGATGCTTTGGAATATTGAATTCATTCTTTACCGAGCTATTCCTGATCTCTAAATGGTTGATCGACAATGACCAATTTGTCCCATCTCTGCAAAAAACGCTTAGACGCGATTCGTTGTACAAAGGTGGCATAACTGACTAAACGAGCATTCCATCTTAACTTTAACTCAAATAAATCATTGAGTCCAAAAGGCGCAATCCATTCTAATTGACCAGACTGTTGTAGACGAACAGCTATTGCAGTTGAGGTTTCAACCCAAACAGATAAAGCATCAAATAATGAAGAATATTGACTAATCGCATTCCCATCATCGGTTTTGTACCATAGATGAACATAGGCTTGATTGACCACATCCCAATCATTGCTTGGGAATTTTTGTTTTAATTCTTGGCTTAAACGCCGTTGTTGTCTCCCAGTATGATCCTTTAGATCATAAAAAATCACATCAATCTCGGTGTTATCAAGACAATAAACCTGATCGTGTAAATTAGACCATACCATATTGCGAATGACCCCTGCACTCAAATAGGCATCTGCATGTAGTTCTCGCAAATACTGTAACCTCATCATCAGTTGAGGGAAGCTATAAATCATCTGTTCAAGCTGTTTTGTATAGTTCATGGCTCTTTTTATTCAACGCTATTTCGCAATCATTCAATGTCTAAATGGTTTGAATATCGATTTATTTTCAGGCGATTATCCAGATAAAAAACAATTTTATAAATCACAGACTGTACATTCAACATACATCCTCATATCATACAGCGCATAAAACAATTTCTTTTTATCATGTTATAAAGCAAATAGATAAAAATACTCGATGATCTAAGGCTAATCATGCGTTCAAAAAAAATCAGTCTGGTTGTAGTCCCTCTTTTAATTACAGCATGCAGTAGCAATAACAAACCCCTTGTTCAAGATGTTTATAATAGCCAATATGACTGTTCATATGACTGGAACACTGATCTCTGTGAAGAGGAAACAGCATCAAGTTCTTCTGGTAGTCATTCTTCTGGTGGATACTATGCTGGCTCTCGCTTTATTGGTCCACAATATTATGAAGGCAATCGCAAAGTAAATTATTTAGGACGTAAAGTTGAACCCTCTACAAATCTAAGTGTTGGACAACCACAGGTTTCTCAAGTCACCAAAAGTAATAGCAAATCTTCGCCTGTGCGTGGAGGCTTTGGGCGCAGTGGGTTCTCTTTTGGTGGTTAGACATCTTATACGCAATCTTATGATTTAGAATATTATGAAAAGAAAATGCTTCCAAGCTCGTCCCAACTGGCAACAAGAACACGAAAAAATTGGTTTTGATTATTACAACTTACCTTCTCTGGATGGCTCCATTTACTGGTCTGAAGGGGTTGCTTATGAATTTACCCTAAAGCAAATTGAGCAACTTGAAGATGCCTCGAATGAATTACACCAGATGTGCATGCAAGTGGCTGGAGAAATCATTCAAAAAGGTGATTATCCTGATTATTTTCAAATTCCACAGGCTGCAATCCCACTCATTGAACATTCATGGCACAACCATGCACCCATGCTTTATGGTCGATTTGACTTTGCCTATGATGGTCGTCAAATCAAAATGCTGGAATACAATGCAGATACACCCACGGGGTTACTCGAAGCCTCAGTTGCTCAGTGGCATTGGATTGAACAAGTGGAAAATATTCCGCATCGTGATCAATTCAACAGTATTCACGAAGACCTGATTAATCGCTGGAAAACGATTTTTCCACGAGGTTCGCATATTCATTTCGCTGCTTGCCAAGAAGCCGGACGTGAAGATTGGGGTAATCTCGAATATTTAATGGATACGGCGTTCCAAGCAGGACATCGTGTGTCCGAACTTTCGATGGAAAATATCGGATGGGATGGACAAAACTTTGTGGATTTGAATGATCAATCGATTGATCAGCTATTTAAACTGTACCCTTGGGAATGGGTCTGGGAAGAAAACTTTTCTCAATATTTAAAACCCACAACACAATGGGTAGAGCCATGTTGGAAAATGTTGCTGTCAAATAAAGCAATTTTGGTAGAACTTTGGAAAAAGTTTCCAAACCATCCTTATTTACTTGAATCCCATGCCTTCGATACCAATGTTTCGTTACAAGGCAAATGGGTGAAAAAGCCTATTCTCGCCCGAGAAGGCGCAAATATCCGTGTAGTAGAAGATAATATTGATCAGGGCGCTGCTTCAGGAAGCTTCTACTTTGATAATTATGATAAATACGGTTATATTGCGCAAAAATGGGTCAATACCCCATTGTATGACGGTAAACTTCCAACACTAGGTTTATGGATGGTTGGACATACTTGTGCAGGTATGTCGATTCGAGAAGATGAATTTGACATTATTGGGAATGATGCACATTTTGCAGCCCATTATTTTATAGAGTAATTTTAAACAGACCAATATTCAGTTCAACACTGTCATTCTTTTGGCGATTAAACATTTAAAAAATCTATAAATATCATATCCACTATTTAAACTGAGGGATTTATCCAGTGAGATAAATCCCTTTTATGACTCTGCTTATTGTTAAATTGTATGATCCGCAACACGTTTCATGTATTGATTTAAGCGGGTAAAAAACACAATCTGCAAAAAAATCGTAAAGGCAGAAACACACCACTCATACCACATTTCAAAAGCAGTATTTTCAAGATTAAAAAATTGATAAATGCCGAGCAGAATCAAACCAAAAGCAATTCCCGCAACAGTGGTCTGCAACAAAATAGGGAATGAGAGTGCAGTGACACGATTCATAAAATGCACGCCCTCATCACCACCGTTTGCAGCATAGCAACGTTGAATGCCAACAAACATAATGATCAGCGTCAATATGCCTTCTAAACCAATCACACGAGCATCATAATAAGGCGAAAACATACCATAGTAATAAACTGCACTGACCACTAAAGCAGCGATCAAATAATAATTCTTATAATGGCGTTTTTCTAAAGTATCTTCTGCTAGTTCATGCGCCAAAGCTTTGGTATTCCAAAAATACATAAATATTATTTTCTCTTATTTCCATCATTTGCCGACACTGTACCTATTCTTAGATTAAAGATAAAGTCACAAACTCAAATATTCGTCTAATGCTTTTGATTTTTTCACAATCTTCAACATCAATTACATTTTTGAGCACACAAGAAAATAAAACTGCTTACAGCAGCTTAAATAAATTTCAGGTACAATCAATCGAAAAAAGGATAAATTGCAGGTTTTACATGTCTTCTGTTGTGCAGAAAACGGCGATTCGCGGACGTTTTCTTGATATTCAAAATACCGTTTCCCAAGCCACTCAAATTTTAGATCAAACGCGTTATATTGAAGATGGGTTATTGATTACTGAACAAGGTAAAATTATCTGGTTTAGTGATTGGGAAGCAGGGCAGTCGCAATTAAGTAATGATATGAGCGTTGATCATTATCCTGAACAGTTGATTGTACCTGGTTTTATCGACACTCATATTCATTTCCCACAAACAGAAATGGTGGGTGCCTATGGTGAACAATTATTAGAATGGCTCAATACCTATACCTTTCCAACAGAAATTCAATTTGCAGATAAAAACTACGCAGATAAAATCGCACAGTTTTTTGTTCATGAATTACTAAAAAATGGCACAACAACAGCACTGGTTTTCTGTACAGTACATCCGCAATCTGTGGATGCTTTATTTGAAGCTGCAGAACGTCATCAAATGCGCTTAATTGCAGGTAAGGTGATGATGGATCGTCATGCACCAGAAGAGCTGACCGATACTGCTGAAAGTGCTTATCTCGACTCAAAAGCACTGATTGAAAAATGGCATGGCAAAGGTCGTAATCTTTATGCCATTACGCCACGCTTTGCACCAACCTCTACACCAGAACAGTTGGCAAAAGCAGGGCAATTAAAAGCAGAATATCCTGATGTTTATGTTCATACGCATTTAAGTGAAAATAAAAACGAAATTGCTTGGGTCAAAGAATTATTTCCAGAACAACAGGGATATTTAGATGTTTATCATCATTATGGGTTAACAGGGGAGCGTTCTGTTTTCGCCCATTGTGTTCATTTAGAAGAACACGAATGGGATTGTATGCATGCAACTGATTCTGCGATCGCATTCTGTCCAACCTCCAACTTATTCTTGGGCAGTGGTTTATTTCCATTAAAAAAATCTTGGGAAAAACAAGTTAAAGTTGGTCTTGGAACTGATATTGGCGCAGGCACCGCATTTTGCCACTTACAAACACTTAACGAAGCCTACAAAGTTCAGCAACTACAAGGCGATAAACTTTCAGCCCTGGAATCGCTTTATCATGCAACGCTTGGTGGTGCTAAAGCGCTGCATTTAGATGATCGATTGGGCAATTTCAATGTAGGCAAAGAAGCAGACTTTGTTGTGCTGAATTTAAAAGCAACCGGATTACAGCAATTGCGTCAAGAGCGAGCAAAAAATATTGAAGATGCATTATTCGCCTTATTCACTATGGGGGATGATCGCAATATTCAAGCCACCTATATTTATGGACAAAAAGCCTATGCACAAGTCTGAAAAAAATCCTAAATCATCACCCTCCAAGAAAAAACTTCTTTTGATAGGGGGTGTTTTTATCGTATGTGCGCTGTTGTTAAAACAAGATGCTCACTAGACATCTAGCTTCAAATTTCAGCATTTACATTTTCAAATCGTAAAAAGGATGCATCTGAACCTGATATGTTTTAAAATTATGCCATCTTTTAGGGTGTTGCTAGTCAACACCTTTTTTAATTTTAGAGTTTGATGTTTAAGTTTTAGGTATTTCCCATGACTGTTGAAATGAAAGTAATGATTTCTGCTGAAGAAATTCATGCAAAAGTTCAAGAACTTGGTAAAAAAATTGATGCGCATTATGCCAGTAGTGATAAAGAATTGGTTTTAATTGGCTTATTGCGTGGTTCAGTGATTTTTATGGCAGATTTATGCCGTGCCATTACTAAAACTCACGAGCTCGATTTTATGACGGTTTCAAGCTATGGTGGTAATACAACATCCTCTCGTGATGTCAGAATCCTAAAAGATCTAGACGGAGAAATTCGTGGAAAAGACATCTTGGTGGTAGAAGATATTATTGATTCAGGCAATACCTTGAGCAAAGTTTTAGAAATATTAAGTACCCGTCAACCGAATTCAATTGAACTGTGTACTTTAGTCAGCAAACCTTCTCGCCGTGAAATCGACTTAGACGTGAAATTTCTAGGCTTTGAAGTAGAAGATAAGTTCATTGTGGGTTATGGCTTAGATTATGATCAAAAATATCGCCATATTCCATTTATTGGAGAAATTGGTCTATAAGATCATCTTCGGTAAACCCATTTTACCTAAACTGATTTAAGCGACCACGGTCGCTTTTTTTATGGCTTCCCCCAGCAACCGTCGAACAAAAATGCAACAACTTGTAGCAAATCCAACCTTTTACTTCCTGTAAAAATATTTGAATATTAAATTAATTCGATGCAGTAACTCACGACAAAATAAAGAAAAAGGAGAAAGATTATGATGTCATTGATTAGTGCAATTGTGATTGGTTTTATTGCAGGTCTGATTGCTCGAGCAATCCATCCTGGTGATGATAAAGCAGGTTTTATTGTAACCACAGCGCTGGGGATCGTAGGTTCATTGGTTGCAACCTACGGCGGTCAATTATTAGGACTTTACCCTAAAGGTGCATCTGCCGGTTTTATTGCCTCTGTGGTGGGTGCAATTATCGTGTTATTTATTTACAACATGATTGCCAAACGAAGTTAAAATTTTGCATTTAGAAAAGCACCCATTCAGGGTGCTTTTTTTTCTAAGTGCTTATGAAATTATCGTTTTATAATCCAAATTTGTTCCATAACTTCTCAATTTCTTCAGCAGGGTAGGCACCCATTGCTTTATAGCCATTTGAGAAAATAATTGCTGGTGTACCGTGTAGCGCTAATTTTTTACCTAATTCTAAATTACGCTCAATCGGTGTTGGACAATTTGCTGGTGCAGTGGGTTTTACCCCATTTTGAATCAAATTTTTCCATGCATATTCACGATTTGCCGAACACCATACTTGCTTTGCAGGCAAAATAGATTGTGCTTTGATCGGATAGATAAAAGTATAAATCGTCACATCATTGAGTTTAGCTAGATTCCCTTCAAGCGTTTTGCAATATGGGCAATTTGGGTCAGAAAAGATGGCTAGCTGGCGTTTTCCATTCCCCCTGACTGTTTTTACTGCATCATTGAAAGGAAGACTTTTAAAATCAACCGTATTTTTTTCAACAACGAGATCTTTGGTTAAATTATGTTGATCTTTTAAACGAATCATAGAACCAACAAATATATGTTGAGCATCTTCATTGATATACACGATTTGATTATCTAACGTACCACTATACAGACCTTGCATTTCAGTCGTCTGTAAATGCTCAATTTTGACATTGGGATAGTTTTTGCTGAGTTTTGCTTTCACAGTTTCAATACTGGCAAAACTACTCCCACAAAAAGCAAAACTTAAACTTAACGCAATGATGTGCTTTAACATAAATCAAAAATTCAGAATATATTGTCAGTTATTAAAACACAGTTGCCTTGTGAGCTTGTTTGAAAACTGTGATTAAACCAACTTGAGTAAAATATGCTCGACTCAAATCCAGAGTTATAATAAAGGGATAAATTTAAATTATGGTGATGAAGTTTCACGTGGAACCCAGCTAAAAATCGCAGTTTGATTAATTTCAACGGAAATATGAACCAATTCGTTGTGGATTGATAATGCTTTACGAATTTGATCAGCATTTAAATTTTGATCAGATGTTTCAAGTGCCAAAATGACTGAAAACTTGGCTTTGCCCACCTTCCAGACATGGAGATCAGTTATTTTGGCGTTTACTTTAAGACCTGTAATGACTTCACGGATTTCATCCACTACAACATGATCCATTTCAGCATCCAGTAAAGTCTTGCCTGTTTCTTTAATAAGACCAAATGACCAACGTCCAACTAAAATTGCGCCCACAATACCCAAAGTCGCATCCAAAAAATCCCAACCAAAATATTTACCTGCAAATAATGCAATAATTGCCAAAACAGAGGTCAGTGCATCTGCTACTACATGAAGAAAAGCCGCTTTTTGATTTAAATCATGTCCATGATGTTCATCATGATCATGTGAATGATGGTGATGGTGATGGTGATGGTGATGGTGATGGTGATCATGCAGTAACCATGCACAGATTAAATTGACCAATAAACCTAAAATAGCAATTAGAATCGCTTCATTATAATGAATCTGAACAGGATGAAATAAACGTTCAATCGATTGAAAAGCCATAAATAAAGCGACAACCATCAGTAAAATTGCACTGCTGTAACCTGCTAAAATCTCTATTTTCCATGTCCCAAAACTAAAACGAAAATCCTGCGCATAATGGCGCGCGGCTCGATAAGCAGCATAAGCCAAACCGAGCGCCAGCATATGTGAACTCATATGCCAACCATCAGCAAGCAATGCCATTGAATTAAAAATCCAGCCTCCCAGAATTTCAAACAGCATCATCAAACCTGTCAAAATGGTTGCCCATAAAATTTTCTTTTGTGCCAATGGATTACCTTCATCAAACTGATGAGTGTGTTCACGTTGTATAGTTTTAAATTGCATGTGGGCATGATCCTATATACTCCCCATGAGTATATTATTTTATTTTTAAATATACTATAAGGGAGTATATTTTTAGCGGATCAGTTTATGAGTCATGTTCATCAAGATAAAAAAGTCCTTAACCGTGTCAAACGTTTAAAAGGACAGCTGAATGCCATTGAAGAGGCATTGAACGATCAAAGTACTTCATGTATTTCGGTTCTCCAACAAGTCGCAGCAGTGAAAGGAGCCGTCAATGGTTTAATGAATGAATTAATTGAGCAACATCTCACTGAACATGTGATTCAAGACCCTGAAGCTGTTGATGCAAATGAGTTACAAGAATTTTTAAAATTGCTTAAACGTTATTCATAAAATAAGCTCAATACAGGTGATTAGATAAAGTCTTAAAGTTTTAATTGACCCCCTACTGATTAAGTTCTAAGCTTTTCGGTATATACGATTTCTTCGTTGCCGATCTTAATACTTATCTTCGGCATTTATCCGCAAGATTATTTGCACTTTAAGTCCTAGATCTATGAATCAGCAATCATGGCGTCCATTTCTCATGGTCAGTCTTGCCTTATGTATTGGCACCATCGGTACTGCACTTGCGAGTCCGTTATATCCAATCTATCAACAGCTTTGGCACCTGCTCCCGAGCCAAATCACTTATATCTTTGTTGCATATATGTTTGGTTGTTTAACTACATTGCTGTTTTTAGGGCGTATGAGCAATAGTTTTGGCTTTATTCGTACCTTACAGATCGGCTTATTCTTCGCTATTATTGGCCTGAGCCTCTCAGTTTTTGCCTCGAATCGTTATTATCTGGGTTTAGGTCGTTTCATTATCGGAATCGCATCTGGCTTAATCAGCACCTCGGCAATGCTAGGATTAATCTATACTATCCCAGATTCACACAAACAAAGTGCAGCACAATTAAGTTCAATTATTACCGTGATTGGTTTTGGGTTGGGACCTTTTATTGGTGGTGCAATTGCTCAATTTTCAGATCACCCCCTAATCACACCTTATTTACCTGTCATTGTCGCAGCGCTGCTGAGTTTATTCAGTTTATTTCGCATTAAAACAGTTCAATTTGAAAAACAATCTTTTTCGATTGCACCTCATTTACAATTACCAGAAACACAATTTAAAGGCTTATTTTACATCACCAGTTTTAGTGCGTTTTGTGCTTTCGGATCATTCAGTTTATTTGCCTCTTTAGCGCCCTCATTTATACATGATGTTATTCCGTGGCATGGTCCTTTGGTCAGTGGTGCAACCATTGCCAGTATTTTAATGGTTTCCGCGATTGCTCAATTCGCTGCCAAATCAATGAATATGCACAAAGCCCTAAATATCGGACTGATTTTATTAATCAGTAGTTATTTGATTTTGTCTGTCTGTATGCTGATGCATTGGAGTTTTTTATTCTTTATCAGTGTGATTTTGGTTGGCATGGGACATGGACTCAGTTTATTGAGTGCTTTTGCATTGATTCATCAAATGACCCAAATCGAAAATCGTGCCGCTGTGGTTTCAACATATTTGTTTATTGCTTATTTTGGTACGATTGTGCCAATTATTTCCGCAGGATACTTATCCGATCATTTTGGTTTAATGATCGGTGTTTTAGGCTTTTGTGCAGGAGTCGGCACATTATGCTGTTACTTATTGATTCAACATTTAAAAAACAAATACCGCTTAAAAATAGGTGCTTAGCACCTATTTTTAAATCAGTTATGGAACAATATCTATTTTAACCACTTCAATATCTGTTGGTTTGTAGCGATGCGTGTCGACTTCACCCACGATTTTTACTTTGGTGCCAGGCTTTAATTTTTTTAAATCAATCAGATCATCATCCACTTCGATTCCAATGGTTCCTGTGCTGTCTTTTAATTCATAATGTTCATGCTTAATTTGACGCACAATCGAACCGGTTAAAGTTACCGCAGTTTCGTCACTGGCACGTAATGCTTGTTCAATGGTGATATTATTTTTCGCTGCTTCTTGAATAATCACATGATCTGCCTTACCCGCCCAGACATTTGAAGTGATCACAAATACTGCGAGGGAAAGCAATAAAGGAGACTTTTTCATAATACACCCTTTTGAATATGTTATTGATCTTACAGTAAACAATTCAAACTCAGATGTAAAATCAGCTTACAAAAGCACAACTTTTCATCAAAAAAGCTGACACTTGGTCAGCGTTCATGTTCACTATTTTAAGCTTATTTACCAATACAGAACGATCCAAAGATAACTCCCAAGAGATCATCAGCACTAAAATCACCTGTGATTTCACCCAAAGCGTTTTGGGCAAGTCGTAGTGATTCCGCAACCAACTCTCCTGCATGATAAACCACAAGTTGCTCATGTGCCTCTGCCAAATAGCGCTGTGTGCGCTTCATTGCGTCTAAATGGCGTGTTCGTGCAATAAAGGTATCTTCCTCAGGCTGAAAGCCTGCATGCGCTGTAATCGCATCTATGAGTACTTGCACGCCCACATCCTGTTTGGCTGAAACGGTGATATGGCGAAAACCTTGCAAATCATTTAATTCAGCAGATAGATCAGTGAGATCACACTTATTTCCAATCAGTATTAAACGCTTGTAATCTAAGTGGTTTTCAAAGTAATTTTGTGCAAGTTCTAAAGGATTTTCACCTTGGCTCAAGTCATAAACCAAGAGCAATAAATCGGCTTGCTCAATCTCTTTAATTGCACGACGAATGCCTTCTTTCTCGACCACATCGCCTGTTTCACGTAAACCTGCAGTGTCGGTTAAAGTGATCGGTAAGCCATTTAAACTAATTTTCTCATGCAACACATCACGTGTAGTTCCAGCAATATCCGTCACAATAGCACGATCATTACCCGCCAAGGCATTAAGTAATGAAGATTTACCTGCATTAGGTTTCCCAGCAATCACCACTTGCAGACCTTCACGTAGTAATTGACCTTGACGAGCCGATTGTTGTACCGCAGCAACCGAAGTTTGAACCTCTTCTAACAAACTCAGTATTTTCCCATCCGCCAAAAAGTCAATTTCTTCCTCTGGAAAATCAATTGCAGCTTCAACATGCAAGCGTAGATGGATCAGTTTCTCCAACACGGTATTTACTTTATTGGAAAATACACCTTGTAGGGAACGTACCGCAGAACGTGCTGCAGCTTGTGAGGTTGCATCAATCAAGTCAGCAATCGCTTCAGCTTGTACCAAATCCATTTTGCCATTTTCAAAGGCACGCATGGAAAACTCACCAGCTTTGGCTGCAGTGGCACCAAGCTCCAATAAACGTGTTAGTAGCGCATTTTGAATCACTGGTCCGCCATGTCCCTGTAACTCAACCACATCTTCACCCGTAAAGGAATTTGGATTGGGAAAACAAATGGCTAAGCCTTCATCTAAGACTTCACCTTGATGGTCAAAAAATTGACGAAAACCAGCAAAACGTGCTTTGGGAAGATCTTTTTGTGTCAAAGCTTGCGCAATACTGTAAGCCTTTGGTCCAGAAAGACGAATCACACCTACACCACCACGTCCTGGTGGCGTCGCAATTGCGGCAATTGTGGTTTGGTTTACAGTGTTCGTCATCTAAATTTACTCAAACTTTGACAATAAAAAATCCGCCTAAGATTACCATCTTAAGCGGATTTTTTCAGCTATTGCTTAATCGTTAAAGATTAAACAACTTCATTTTCAACTTTGGCTTTTGCAACATTTTTATTGATAAACCACTGTTGCAGAATCGTGATCGAGTTGTTCACAATCCAATATAAAACCAAGCCAGCAGGGAAGAACAGCATAAATACTGTAAACATGATTGGCATGATTTTGAAAACTTTCGCCTGCATAGGGTCAGTCGGTTGTGGGTTCAATGATTGTTGAACAAACATCGTAACACCCATGATCAATGGAAGGATAAACCAAGGATCCATTGCAGACAAATCTTGAATCCACAGCATCCACGGTGCATGGCGAAGTTCTACAGACTCCATCAATACCCAATACAATGCTAAGAAGATTGGCATTTGTAAAAGTAATGGTAAACAACCCGCCAATGGATTGACTTGTTCGCGTTTGTAAAGTGCCATCATTTCTTGAGAGAAACGCATACGGTCTTCACCAAACTCTTCTTTCATGCGTTGCATTTCTGGTGCAATCACACGCATTTTCGCCATAGAACGATAGCTCTTAGACGACAACGGCCAAAGAATAAGTTTAACCAATACAGTCAATAGAATGATTGACCACCCCCAGTTACCCACAAGGTTATGGAAGAACTGTAAACCTGCAAATAATAATTTGGCAATTGGCCATAACCAACCATAGTCTACAGTTTGGTTTAAACCTACCGCTAAATCTTTCAATTCAGACTGGATTTTTGGACCAGAGTAGAAAGTTGCATCAATGCTCATCGCTTTACCTGCTGGAACATTAATGGTTGGTGAAGTAAATCCAATGATGTTCATACCATCAGCAGATTTACGTGATTCCAATTTTGCCGTGTATTGCTGACCACCAAAGTGACCTGGCATCCAAGCACTTACGAAATAATGCTGAACGATCGCAACCCAGCCACCTTTTGCTTCAGTGTTGAGTTTTTCATCGGTAAAATTCGCAAATTTTAGCTTGTTGTAATGCTCATCTGGTGTACCCCAAGCGCCACCCAAATAGGTTCCAAGTGTGAAAATACCTTGAGAGGTTTTTCCTGGATCATCTGAGTTATCACGCTTAATTTGACCAAACATTTGTCCTTGCCAATTTTGCGTACTACGGTTTACAACCTGATAGCTGACATCAATTGGGTATTGACCTTGTTTGAAACTAAACGTTTTGATGATTTCAACACCATCCGCTGTTTTAAATACCATCGGAACAGTTAAGACTTGAGAAGATTTACCTTCTTTGTCTTGTGCGGTTTTAGCATCAGCAAGGGTATAAGCACTTTTTTCAAACGCATAGCTTGGACGATCTGGTTTACTGTCTGGACCGTTCAATCCAATTAAACCAGATTGCGCAACATAGGTACGTTTTGCATCACTTTCAAGCATAACAAAAGGCTGATCACTGTCTTTGCTCTTGTCATGATTCAGTAATTCAATACGAACAATATCACCACCTTTTGGACTAATCCAAAGATGATAAAGATCAGTTTGTACTGAAATCAATTGTTGATTTGCTGTGGCTGGCGCAGCTGTATTTTGTTGTGCAGCAGCTATATTTGCTTGTGGAACATCGCTAGAAGCCGCAGTTGCTTGACCTTTTGGCAAATCGGCAGAGACATCATGCGCGACAACAGCCTGCGGAGTCGCAGCTTTTGTTGCATCATGACCATAGTCTTTTTGCCAAGCCAAAATGAGCAAATATGCGGTGACTAACATGGCCCCAAGGATTGCAAACCTGGCCCATTGTTGCATATCTATTACCCCAAGTGGTTAGAGTGATTTTGGTTCAATAAACGTTCACGCAAGGGTACAGGAACATGAAGCGTTTGAGAATCTATTTGCTGAAACGAAATAAAACGAATTGTTTTTTTTGGCACGGGATCATAACCATACCCGCCCCAAGGATGACAACGGCACACGCGTTTTGCAGCTAACCAGCTGCCTTTCATTGCGCCGTGCGTATGGATTGCTTCTAACGAATATTGAGAACAAGTCGGAATATAACGACAACGAGGTCCAATGAGAGGACTAATCGCAATTTGATAGAAACGAATCAACCAATGCAATAAACGAATCATTGGTTTCCTCTATTTTTGAGGGGAAGATTGAGCTATTTTATGGTGCTTTTTAACGATGCGTTGCAATTTTAACCAAGCAAATTGTAACTGCTGAAAAAGTTCAGCATTGGGTACGGCTTCTATGCCGACTTTAGGCATCACCACAATATCCAACAGATCAATATTTTGCTGGTTTAAGCGAAAACTTTCACGCGTTAAACGTTTTATTCGATTTCTTTCGTGCGCACGGCGCACTTTTTTCTTAGCAACAACGATACCCAAACGGCTTTTAGGCTGTTCGGTCACTTTTGCTAAGAATATAAAATGGGGTTGATGCACTTTAAAAAGCGCACCATCAAATACACCTTTGTAATCTGCAGCGCAGTGGATTCTCACCGCTGGGCTGAAACTATAAAGAGACATAACACCCAAGTCGTGTATTAACTGTTTAACGAATTAAACAGTTAAGCTGTGACGACCTTTTGCACGACGGCGAGCTAATACTTGACGACCAGCCTTAGTAGCCATACGAGCACGGAAACCATGAACGCGCTTACGCTTTAATTCAGATGGTTGGAATGTACGTTTCATATCGAAACTCCAAAATTGATCTTTCTAAAGGTTCGCGATTGTATTGTGCATTCTTTATGCTGTCAATGAATATACACATATCTCTTCTATATTCGATCATATTTGTTGCATTTTTACCCACATGAAATTTTAACTGTCTTTTGAGCTATAAAAACAACAAAAAAAGTATTCACAACATAACTTATTATTTTATAGTATAAATAAGAGTTACCAACAGATATATCCTCAAAGTTATCCATAACCTCATCTAGATTTAAATTCGTTTCCATGCTTTTAAATTTAAAAACCTGCTAATTTTGAATTTAAATTCATAACTTGGAGGTTATCCACAAAAAACTCGGTTCTTATAAATAAATTCAAATTTAAAATTTAAATTTATTATTATTAGTGTCGGTTATTTCTGTGGAAAACAGCTTTTTTACATTAAATAATAAAGATTTAAGCTGTGGGTATCTGTGTTTTTATTAATTTGATGGATTGTGGATAAGTTTATGTGGTAATTTATCCACAGCATGTGGAAAACCTTATCCACAAGTGCTTTGAATTTAAATTTATTTACAGAAAGTTGCTTTTTTGAGCGAATTTACTTTAATTGTTCATGACAGATGTGGATAACTTGGTTAGAATGGCGACCCCTTTATCTATAGGGTAGGGGGAATGTTGTGTTTTTTGAATTTAAAATGGAATAGAGGGGTTTCACATGCTTTGGACGGACTGCTTAACTCGCTTGCGACAAGAGCTCTCTGATAATGTCTTTGCCATGTGGATTCGTCCGTTGGTTGCAGAAGAAGTCGAAGATACTTTAAAACTGTATGCACCTAATCCATATTGGACACGCTACATTCAAGAACATCATTTAGAATTGATTTCAATCTTGGCAGAGCAATTATCTGAAGGTCGTGTACGTAAAGTTGAAATTTTGGTTGATTCACGTCCAGGTGCAATCCTTTCTGCTGCTGAACAACCAGCAACCACTACTGCTGCTTTAGAACAACATGCCAGCCCAGCTATAGCATCGCCAAAAGTAAAAAAAGACAAAGAGCAAGACGTTGTTTCTGCAAAAAATGTGAAAAAGAGACAACTTAACCCATTGTTTAATTTTGCTTTATTTGTAGAGGGGCGTTCCAACCAAATGGCGGCAGAAACTTGTCGTAAAGTTTTGACTCAATTGGGTGAATCTCAGCATAATCCGCTGTTTCTTTATGGTCCAACAGGTCTCGGTAAAACACATTTAATGCAAGCGGTTGGAAATGCTTTATTACAGGCAAAACCAAATGCGCGCGTGATGTATATGACTGCTGAAAGTTTTGTCCAAGATTTTGTCAGCTCTTTGCAAAAAGGCAAGGTTGAGGAATTTAAAAAGAATTGTCGTTCTTTAGATTTATTATTGGTCGATGATATTCATCTATTGGCGGGTAAAGAAGCCAGTTTGGTTGAATTTTTCTATACATTCAATGCTTTATTAGATGAGTCTAAACAAATTATCTTAACTTCGGATCGCTATCCAAAAGAGTTAACAGAACTTGATCCACGTTTAGTCTCACGCTTTTCTTGGGGTTTGTCTGTTGGTGTAGAACCCCCTGATATCGAAACTCGAATCGAAATTTTACTGAAAAAAGCTGAAAGTAGTGGGATTGATCTCCCCCGAAATTGCGCATTGTTTATTGCTCAACAAGTGGTTGCCAATGTTCGTGAGCTTGAAGGCGCATTGAATAAAGTCGTCGCAATATCCCGTTTTAAAGGTGCTGCGATTGATTTGGAAGTGGTGCGTGAATCACTGAAAGACGTTTTGGCCATTCGTGCGCGGACGATCAGTACAGAAAATATTCAACGCGTGGTGAGTGAGTATTTCCGCATTCCATTGAAAGAATTAGTGGGTCCAAAAAGAACCCGTATTTATGCTCGACCACGCCAATTGGCTATGGGCTTGGCTCGTGAATTAACTGGGGATAGCTTCCCAGAAATTGGTATGGCATTTGGTGGTCGCGATCATAGTACGGTCATGCATGCTTGTGAAAAAGTGCAGAGCTTACGTGATGAAGACCCAATTTTTAATGAGGATTATAAAAACCTCATGCGTCTGTTACAAAGCTAAAATTTGTACAAATTATACGCTTGCAATGCGGCATAAACTGCCGCATAGTACGTCATTAAAAAAATTTATTATCTGTCTTTTCTGTCAAATTTAGTTAGAGGATTTCCACCGTGCGTTTGAAAATCGCGAAAGAGAGCTTACTCAATGTTTTATCCCATGTGGTTGGAGCTGTTGAACGTCGCCATACTTTGAATATTCTTTCAAACGTGAAAATTCAAGCTACAAATCAAGCGCTTACCATTACTGGTTCAGACTTGGAAGTCGAGTTGGTTGCCAGCACAACCTTAGCGGATGGTGCATGTTTACAAGCTGGGGAAACCACTGTTCCTGCGCGTAAATTGGTGGATATCTGCAAATCCTTACCATCAGCAGCATTGATTGATTTACAGATTACTGAAGACCAGCGTTGTATTTTAAAATCAGGAAATAGCCGCTTTGTTTTGGGAACTTTGCCAGCAGAAGATTATCCATTATTGACCAATGAGCATAGTCAAGGTACACAAGTTCAAGTGACTGAACGTGAATTAAAGCGTTTATTTGAAAAAACCTCTTTTGCCATGGCTGTGCAAGATGTGCGTTTTTATCTGACTGGAACTTTATTGGAAATTGATGAAAATCAATTGCGTGCTGTGACGACTGATGGACACCGTTTGGCACTGTGCGAAACCTTAGCATCATCAACTGCAACCCAGTTGGTACAAGCGATTGTTCCACGTAAAGCGGTAGGGGAATTACAACGCCTTCTCAGCATCGAAGATGAACAATTGACCTTATTGATCGGTCGCGAACTGTTGAATGTGACCATTCAAACACCAAGCCGTGATAAAGAGCAAGGTGACATTACTGTACGTTTCACGACAAAATTAATCGATGGTAAGTTCCCAGACTATCGTCGTGTGATTCCGCGTGGTGGCGATAAAGTGGTTCATATCCCGCATGATGTGTTCAAGCAATCATTACAACGTGTTGCGATTTTAAGTAATGAGAAATTACGTGGTGTGTTTTTGAATTTTAATGCAGATTCTTTGCAATTGCGTGCAAACAACCCTGAACAAGATGAGGCGATTGAGGATCTAGCCATTCAATACGCCAATGCACCTATGGAAATGTCATTTAATGCGCAATATATTTTAGATGTATTGAGTGTTTTAGATGGTGATGATGTTGCGATGACCATGTCTGAAGCAAATCAGTCGGTATTGGTTCAAGATCCAACCCAATCCAATCAAACCTATGTTGTCATGCCAATGCGTGTTTAATTGATTTATTTTTTAAATCATTTGTTATGCATATTACGCGTTTAAATATACAACGTGTTCGAAATCTTAAGACGGTTGCTCTCCAAGAGTTGCAACCGTTTAATGTTTTTTATGGACAAAATGGATCTGGAAAAACCTCGATTTTAGAAGCCATTCATCTATTGGCAACGGGACGTTCCTTTCGAACCCATATTCCTAAAAATTACATTCAAAACAATCAAGCTGATGCGATTGTCTTTGCGCAATCTATGACTGAAAAAATCGGTATGCAGAAACTACAGAGTGGTGAGCAACTGATTAAAGTCAATGGCGATACTGTGGCAACACAAGGGCAGCTTGCCAAAATTCTACCTTTGCAACTGATTGATCCTTTAAGTACCGATATTATTGACCATGGCGCAAAGCCACGGCGACAATTGCTTGATTGGTTGATGTTTCACGTGGAACCAGATTTTTATCATGCATGGCAATATTATTCGCGAGCTTTGAAACAACGCAATACGTTGCTGAAATCGCAACGCAACCTGTCTTTGCAAGATTTGGAACCGTGGAACAAAATGCTCAGTGATTATGGTGAAATGTTGCATTCTCAGCGCGTCGAAATAGTTGATCGCTGGAAACAATATTTACAAGAAGATTTGGCGCAATTACTCCCAGATTTAAGTATTGATATGGAGTATAACGCAGGGTTCCATGTGGAACATGGCTTAGCCAATGACCTCATTCAATATCATCAAAAAGATGTTGATCGTCGCTATACTGAATACGGTCCGCACCGTGCCGACATCCGACTAAAAACCTCAATGGGGGATGCTGATGTGGTACTGTCCAGAGGGCAAAAAAAGTTACTCATAATGGCGTTAAAACTCTCACAAATTGCCATGTTACATGCCTGTAATAAGGAAACTGTGGTATTATTAGATGATGTAACAGCAGAATTAGATTTAAGTGCACAACAACGTTTAATTGAGCGATTGAGCCAACTTGGTAGTCAAGTTTTTATTACCACACTAGACCATGAATCAGTAAAAAAACATTTGCATGATTTGTCTATTTCCTACCAGTTATTTCAGGTGGATCAAGGTCAGGTAAGTGTTGTTGCAACATGATTTTAGATTTTAACCAATTTTGGAAAGACCTATTTTTCACTAGGGAGAAACCATGAGTTCAGAAGATCAAATCGCTTCTCAGACAGAACAAACCAATGAAAAGGCTTATGATTCCTCTAGTATCAAAGTATTACGTGGTCTAGATGCAGTTCGTAAACGTCCAGGTATGTATATTGGTGATACTGATGATGGTTCAGGTTTACACCATATGGTTTTCGAAGTCGTCGATAATGCGATTGATGAAGCCTTAGCAGGTCACTGTGATGAAATTTTAGTGACGATTCATGAAGATGAATCTGTCAGTGTTGCAGATAATGGGCGTGGTATTCCTACTGATATTCATCCAGAGGAAGGTGTTTCTGCGGCAGAAGTAATTCTGACCATTCTACACGCTGGCGGTAAGTTTGATGATAACAGCTATAAAGTATCAGGTGGTTTGCATGGTGTAGGTGTTTCTGTCGTAAATGCACTATCGAGCAAACTTGAATTAACGATCCACCGTGCTGGGCATATTCACCAACAAGAATACAAACATGGTGATCCTGTATATCCCTTGAAAGTGATCGGTGATATTGAAACAACAGGAACCACTGTGCGTTTCTGGCCAAGTGCAGAAACCTTCAGTCAAACGATTTTTAATGTGGATATTTTGGCACGTCGTTTACGTGAGCTGTCATTCTTAAATGCTGGTGTACGTATTGTTCTTCGTGACGAACGTGTCGCTTTAGAGCATATCTTCGATTTTGAAGGTGGTTTATCTGAATTTGTAAAATACATCAATCAAGGTAAAACGCATCTGAATGAAATCTTCCATTTTACTACGCAAGCTGAAAATGGAATTGGTGTTGAAGTCGCATTACAGTGGAACGATACTTATCAGGAAAATGTGCGTTGTTTCACCAATAACATTCCACAAAAAGATGGTGGAACGCATTTGGCTGGTTTCCGTGCAGCATTAACACGTGGCTTAAACAGCTACATGGAAAATGAAAACTTACTCAAAAAAGAGAAAGTTGCCGTAACTGGTGATGATGCGCGTGAGGGCTTAACAGCAATCGTTTCAGTGAAAGTGCCTGACCCTAAGTTTTCATCACAAACCAAGGAAAAATTGGTATCAAGTGAAGTAAAACCTGCGGTAGAACAGGCAATGAACAAGGCTTTCTCTGAATACTTGTTGGAGAATCCTCAAGCAGCCAAATCGATTGCAGGAAAAATTATTGATGCTGCACGTGCGCGTGATGCGGCGCGTAAAGCACGTGAAATGACGCGTCGTAAAAGTGCGCTTGATATTGCGGGTTTACCAGGTAAATTGGCAGATTGCCAAGAAAAAGATCCAGCACTTTCTGAATTATACTTGGTCGAGGGTGACTCTGCGGGCGGTTCTGCAAAGCAGGGACGTAATCGTAAGATGCAAGCCATTCTTCCATTAAAGGGTAAAATTCTCAATGTCGAGCGTGCTCGATTCGACAAGATGATTTCATCTCAAGAAGTGGGAACGCTGATTACTGCACTGGGATGTGGTATTGGGCGTGAAGAATATAATCCAGACAAATTACGCTATCATAAAATCATTATCATGACCGATGCGGACGTGGATGGTTCACATATTCGTACCTTGCTGCTGACTTTCTTCTTCCGTCAAATGCCTGAGCTTGTAGAACGTGGTTATATCTACATTGCGCAGCCTCCATTGTATAAGTTGAAGAAAGGTAAACAAGAGCAATACATCAAAGATGATGAAGCGCTTGAAACTTATCTGATTTCCAATGCAATTGATGAGTTAGAGTTGCACGTGAGTGCAGATGCACCTGCTATTCGTGGTGTGGCACTGGAAAAAGTGATCTCAGATTATCAAACTTCACAAAAAAGCTTGAATCGTTTAACGCTACGTTATCCAGCAACTTTGCTGGATGGTTTGTTAAGTTTAGATGCTTATAAACTTGATCAAAATCATGATCAAAATTATGTACAGCAATGGGCGGAAAAGCTTCAATCTGCTATTGGTTCAGCTCAACCAAGCCTTCGTCCTGAGTTGAGTTTAGAGGCATTCGATAAAGACAATGCTGACGGAACTAAAACGACAGTTTATTTCCCACGTATTACCGTATATGTACATAACTTACCGCATAGCTATTTATTAGATGCAGGTTTATTGGCATCGAGTGAATATAAACGTTTATTGCAAAATTCTAAGAGCTGGTTCAGTTTGTTGGAAGATGGCGCTTATTTGCAAAAAGGTGAGCGTAAAATCAACGTTTCAACCTTCCACCAAGTGTGGCAACACATCTTAAGTGACTCTCGTCGCGGCATGATGATCCAACGCTATAAAGGTTTGGGTGAAATGAATGCGGAGCAGCTTTGGGAAACCACAATGGATCCTGAAAACCGTAATATGCTTCAAGTGACGATTGATGATGCAATTGAAGCAGATCGTATGTTTGCGTGTTTGATGGGTGATGACGTAGAACCACGTCGTGCTTTCATTGAAGAAAATGCACTCAATGCTGATATTGATGCTTAATTGAAGAAATACAGTGCAAAAAAAGGGAATAAACTTTGGTTTGTTCCCTTTTTTGTGATTAATAATTTAAATATATGATTCTAAATTTAAAAAGAGAGCAATAAAAAACCAGTTTATGAAAACTGGTTTTTTATTGCAAATGTTGAAATACTCAACTGTATTATTCACCGCCAAGGGTACATTCAAAGTTGGCTTTATCTACTGAACAGCGTGCTTTTTTCAGTACTGACATCATACCTGCATCATAAATACCTTGTTTAGTCAGTTCTAAACGACCGTCACGCATTAACTTTTGATATTTAAGTTTATCTTCAGCCGTTAAATTCATCTTGTATTTTGCTGGAATGGTTGCTTCTAAACGATTGATCATTGCAAAGCTTTTTGGCAAGTTTTTCACAAAATAATCGCGAGATTTTTGACCAAAACCAGCTGGGAATTTCTCTGGGCGAATGACAAAGTCAGCAGTTACTTGTAGAACTGGGAAGTTAAACATCGCCCCATTTGCACCTAGACCTTTTTGAATTTCAAGTGGTTTATAAGCATATGCAGGCGCACCAACCATATCAACTTGACCATTGTTGAATTTAGCAACAAAGTTAGTGATATCTGATGGCACTGCTTGTGCACCTACGCGCTGTACCAAGATTTTTTGTGCATTATCGTAGCTCAATACCGCAAACTTTTTACCAGCAGCTTTTTCGATTGAGTTGATGTTTTTATCACGTACGAAAATAAATGCTGAACCTAATGGTGCGATCCCTGCAACTTCGTATTTTTTACCACCTAGGGTTGTGGTCATTTTTGCTGCATTACGTGCATCTAAAGCAAAAGTAATGGCTTTTTGTGCAATCGCATTACTTGGTACACCACCAATTGAATCGATTGAACCTACAAATTTATTATATTGACGTGCGCGCATTGCGGTCATAAACACGCCATCACATTTACCCGCTTTAAAATCGTTATCAGCAACAGCTTCATCTTGTTTAGGGATAAGATTAATATCTGCACCCCAACTTTTTGCTGTCAATGCCCATTCTTGAGCCATCTGGAACGATTCACCAGATTTACCCAATAAGTCGAATACACAAACATCAATAGCAGCTTGAGATGCTGAGCTCACTCCAAGTAAAGAAGTAGCGGCAATAGCGAATGCAATTTTTTTCATATTTTCGTCCTGATCTATTTGTTCATCTTGAGGAACTTTCCTTAAGCGCAATATTAATCAGCTTTGTTTGAAAAAAATAGAGTATTTACTCCATTTATTTTTATTTTTTTGATAATTATTGTGAACTAGTTGGTTCATTTTATTACATATCATTCATTTTCATAACTAAATCAAATTTTTAAGTAAGTGGTACTGCTTTTATTACAAATTGTTTGTATGTAACAAGATTGTGTAATTTTCACTATTTTTTACTCAATTTAACTTTTTTAAAAATCAGATAGACATTAAAAAAGCGACGAATGGACAAATTTTATACTTGAATTGTGACTGATTCTTGATCAAAATGTTGTTGATAAGTCTGTGGGTAATTTTGGATTTCGAACGAATTTTGACTACAGAAAGTAAAAACTTTAATGCTCAAATACCATAAAAATCTTAAAAAATGGACTGTGAAAATTTTTCAACAAACAGTAATTAAATCTTAGTTATCCACAATTGTTTGATCAGAAACGCTTAAATTTGAACAAGATTATCAGGAAAACACTCTATTTCTTAATTTTGTAGTAATTCTAATATGTTCCACGCTTGTTTTTTAAATTATAAATAAAAGTTATGTATCTTTTTGAGAGATTGTAGAGGCTTTGACTTAAAAAATTATTCCAAAATGGACTGCGTATTTTCCATATTAAAAATTGATCAGATCTGATCAGAAGCATCAGTTATGTTAAATGTGCATCAAGAACACATTAAAAATGGCTTTGATCGTTGAAAATCAAAAAAGAATTGTCGTGGGAATAAAAAGGAATCAGATTGGGCGATGTTGCAGTGAACCATGAAGGATTTCATCAAAGGTTTATTGCATGATTAAAATTTTATTTTAAGTTATTGATTTATTTGTATTTTTGTAAATAAGACTAGAGGTGGATGCCTCCACCTCTAGCTGATTCAAAAAGCATTATTCGAAAGAACTTTCTAATGTTTCAAGTTCCATCATTAACTCTAGCATTTGCTCTTCAGCTTGTTCTAGCTTTGTTTTGAGTTCAGTTTGTTCATTCATTAATTTGAGCAAATCATCTTTACGATTTGCTTCATAAAGTGCTGAATCTGCTAAAGATTCCTCAATTTCAACAAGTCTAGGCTGAATTTTGCCAATTTGGCTTTCAATTTTCTCTATATTCTTGCGAATCGGGCGGCTCAGTTCACGTTGGCGTGCGGCTTCTTTCCGTTGAGCTTCCTTGTCGACTTTAGAGATGCTGGTTTTTTCAACGACTTGAGACTGAATAGGGGCACTTGGTTTTTGACCATTTTTCATCATATCAATACGTGCTTGACGTAACCATGCTGCATAATCTTGTAAATCACCGTCAAATTCTTTGCTTTGACCTGCATGAACCAAGATCAGTTCATCACATACTGACGCAATTAATTGACGTTCGTGTGAAACCAGAACCACAGCACCTTCAAAATCTTGTAGCGCCATAGTTAAAGCATGACGCATATCTAAATCTAAATGGTTGGTTGGTTCATCAAGGATGAGCACATTGGGACGTAACCAAACAATGAGTGCTAACGCCAGACGGGCACGTTCACCACCTGAGAAACTTTCACTAGGAGTGTCCATACGTTCGCCACTGAATCCAAAGCTGCCTAAAAATGAGCGTAAGGTGGCTTCGCTAATTTTTGGGTCTGCGATTCGTGCAAGTTGCAGCATTGGACTTGCATTGCCATCTAAAGCATCCATTTGATGCTGTGCAAAATATCCAATATTTAATAATTCAGAATCTTTGCGGACGCCTTGTATTAGCGCTAAATCACCTACCAGAGATTTAATTAGCGTCGATTTACCCGCACCGTTCATACCTAATAAACCGATACGGCTGGTAGGCGTGATCTGTAAATTAACATTGGTCACAATTAGTTTATCACCATAACCAATATCTGCATGTTCCAATGTAAGTAGCGGAGAACTCATTTTGCTGGGTTCTCGGAAACTAAACGTAAATGGATTATCGACATGCGCTGGTGCGAGTTCCTGCATTCGTTCCAGTTGTTTAATCCGGCTTTGAGCTTGTCGCGCTTTGGTGGCTTTGGCTTTAAAACGATCAATAAATTTTTGTAGATGTGCTTTGGCTTCTTGTTGCTTTTCGAAAGCTTGCTGCTGTTGTGCTAAGCGTTCCGCACGCGTAGTTTCAAAAGTAGAGTAATTGCCTGTATATAAGGTCAAGATCTGATTTTCAATATGTAAAATATGATCCGTAATAGCATCTAAGAAATCTCGGTCATGTGAAATTAAAATCAGGGTGCCTTCATATGCTTTTAACCAATCTTCTAACCAAAGAATTGCATCTAAATCTAAATGGTTGGTTGGTTCATCGAGTAAAAGTAAATCTGAACGACTCATCAATGTACGCGCTAAATTTAAGCGCATACGCCATCCACCTGAAAAGCTCGACACTAAAAGTTCAGATTGATGCTCAAAAAAGCCTAGTCCAGCCATCAATTGTGATGCTTTAGAAGATGCTGTATAACCGTGAATTTCTTCAAAACGGCTATATAGGTGTGCGAGCTCATCATTACTTAGGTTTTCTGGATGATTTAATTGATCTTGAATTTGCCAATATTCTTCATCGCCAGACAACACAAAATCGATGGCTTTCATATCGAGCGCTTTGATCTCTTGAGCCATATGGGCAACAGTCCAAATATTTGGGCGAGTCAGACTGCCACTATCAGATTCAATACCACCGAGTAATGCTGAGAAGAGGGTGGATTTACCTGCACCATTGACACCCGTTAAACCAATTTTCCAACCAGGATGAAGTTGCATTGACGCTTTTTGAAATAAAATGCGTCCACCGCGACGAATTGAAAGTTGATCTAACTGAATCATAAGAAGCTGACTGTTGCCTATTGGATGCGATATATTAAAGGATAAATCCCAGAGTTCAAAAAATGTATTGAATAAAACCGAAAACAAATTGGTTTTAGGGTGACAAATCATAAAAAGAGAAGTGAATCTGACAGCATACTTCTTCATGTTGCTTGGATTACAACAGCGGAATGTTAATTTTTTAGTATATTTTAACAATATTAAAATTTTATATATTTGATATTAATAATTGAATTTTAATTCGTTTTATTTTAAAGCTAATGCTATTGCTAACTTTCCGATCAAAAAATGATAAAAATGCTTAAATTTTGTGTAGTATGTATCACATTATTATTTATTAAATGTGTATTAAAGCAATTTATTGTGGACTGAATTGTTTACATAAATTGCAATTTATCTGTAAATAAATATGGAAGTTTAGATGATGAATAAGGCTAGATATTTACTTCTTATTGTTTCTATTTTTCTGTCACCTTGGGCACAAGCCAAGCAAAATGTTTGTGTCTTCGATTTGTTGGGAAAGGCAGGTGAGTCTTATAAATTGATGGAAGAATGGGCTTTGGCAGCAAAAGCATGGGGTGCAGACGTCAATTTAACGGTATATCAGTCAGAAGAAATGGTGGATAAAAACTTTAAGACCAATAAGTGTGATGCTGCTGCCATGACCACTATGCGCTCACGTGAGTACAATAAATTTGGGGGTTCAATTGATGCTTTAGGTGGAATTCCCAACAATGAAATTGCCAAAAAAGCGATTAATTATGCTTTGGATAAACGCAATGCCAAGCGATTGGTATCTGAAAAAAATGGCATTAAATATGAATTGGTCGCGATCACACCTATTGGGATCGCCTATATTTTTGTTCGTGATCGTTCAATCAATACCCTAGAAAAGGGTAAAGGGAAAAAATTTGCTTATCTGCATTACGATATTGCACAAAAGATTGCTGTTGAACGGGTTGGGGCGATTGGTGTGCCTTCTGATATTTTTAATTTTGTTAAAAGATTTAATGATGGTGAAGTAGATGCCATTGCTTCACCAGCTTATGCTTACAAGCCGTTAGAAATTTATAAGGGTATAGGGGCGAATGGGGCAATGTTTACTTATCCCGTAGTCAATGTGACGGCTGACTTAATTATTAAGTCCGATCAATTTCCTGATGGTTTCGGCATGAAGTCTCGAGAATGGTCAGTTAAACAATTGAACAGTTCTTTTAAAAAAATAGAAAAAATGGAAGCTGAAATTCCTGCAAAATATAAATTAAATGTGAGCAAAGACGATGCACTTCGTTATCAGAAATTGTTACGTGATGGACGCATAGAACTGACCAAAAGAGGGATTTACGATCCTGTAATGATGTCTGTATTAAAAAGGGCACGTTGTACTGTGGATCGTACCAATTTTGAGTGTTCGCTAGCAGGAGAATAAAAGTTGCTGGAGACAAAAAAGCCATCAATATTGATGGCTTTTCAAAGCAATTTTAACTGTAATTAGTCAATGAAAGTCACTTTGGCAATGGCTTTCTTACTGGCTTGAATCACTAGAGTCACATTTTCTTTCACTGTAAAACTAGCATCGACAACTTGCCAATCTACTTTAACTGCTCCACGTGAAACAGCATCTTTAGATTGAGCTGAATTTTTAGTTAAACCCGCCGCGCGTAAAATGGAAACAATCGAAATTTCTCCACCGTACTCGCCACGTGAAATGGTTACCTCTGGTGTACCTTCAGGTAATTCCCCTTCAGTAATTAAGTTACCTGCACCTTTGTGGGCATGTTCAGCAGCTTCTGCACCATGGAATCGTTCAACCAATTCAAGTGCAAGAATTTTCTTGATTTCTTGAGGATTGCGCCCATCTGCCATTTCTTTGAGAAGAACTTCAATCTCATCCATAGACTTAAAGCTAAGTAACTCAAAATAGCGTTCAATCAAGCTATCAGGCATAGACAGTACTTTTTGGTACATTGCACCTGGCGCATCAAAGACACCAATATAGTTGCCCAAGGATTTAGACATCTTGTTGACGCCATCTAAACCTTCAAGAATAGGCACAGTGATACACACTTGAGCCTCTTGATCATAACGCCCTTGTAAGGTACGACCCATAAGGAGGTTAAATGTTTGGTCTGTTCCACCCAGCTCTACATCAGCTTCAAGTGCGATCGAATCATACCCTTGTACCAATGGGTACAAGAATTCATGAATGGCGATCGGTTGGTGACTGTTATAGCGTTTTGTAAAGTCATCACGCTCTAACATACGTGCAACGGTCTGCTGTGAAGCCAATTGAATCAAATCAGCAGCAGTTTTTGTTGCAAACCATTCAGAGTTAAAACGAACTTTGGTTTTATTTGGATCAAGAATTTTAAATACTTGTTCTTGGTAAGTTTTTGCATTCTCTAAAACTTGCTCACGTGAAAGTGGTGGGCGAGTTGCACTTTTACCTGTTGGATCACCAATCATCGCAGTATAGTCACCAATCAAGAACGTGACATCATGTCCAAGATCTTGAAAAGCTTTTAACTTATTAATTAAAACTGTATGACCCAAATGTAAATCTGGTGCAGTTGGATCAAATCCTGCTTTAATTTTTAAAGGACGATTTTCTTTCAGTTTCTTCAGAAGATCTTCTTCAGAAATAATTTCATGAGTGCCTCGGCGAATGAGGGCAAGTTGTTCTTCAGCCGGCAGGAAATTTGACATTACAAAAACCCAAATACTTCAGTTAGACTATTTGTGCGATATACTAACATTTTTTCAGCATAATGCAGGCGAAGAATATCTCATGACAACAATCTATATTGGCGTAATGACTGGAACCAGCATGGACGGCGTCGATTTTGTTGCAGCTTCATTTGATCCTTTACATGTTCATGCCACACTTACCGTCGCTTTTGATCCTGATTTAAGGGATGAATTGATGGCTTTGACTTTACCCGATGATAATGAAATTGATCGAATGGGTAAGGCAGATGTGGCGCTTGCAACCATGATTGGAAATGGTATTAATCAACTAATACAAGAAAATAACTTAGATAGAAGCCAGATCAAAGCTATTGGCTCACATGGGCAGACAATTCGACATCGTCCAGAACATGGCTTTACCTTACAAATTGGCGATCCGAATATCATTACAGAGATTACCCAGATTCCTGTAATTTCAGATTTTAGACGTCGAGATATGGCAGCAGGTGGGCAAGGTGCACCATTGGTTCCTGCATTTCATCAGGCATTGTTCCAACATGCAACGATTCATCGTGTGATTCTCAACCTAGGTGGAATCGCCAATGTCAGTATGTTGCCTGCGGGGAATGAACAAGGTGTTTATGGGTTCGATACAGGACCTGCCAATATTCTCATGGATGCATGGTGTCATCGTTATACTGGGCAACCTTATGATGAAAATGGCAATTGGGCAGCTTATGGTCAACCGATTCGTTCCTTGTTGGATCGTTTGCAGTCACATGAATATTTTTCCAAAGAACCCCCTAAAAGTACAGGTCGTGAAGACTTCAATTTAGAGTGGTTGGATGAGCAAATTTCCGATTGGCGTAATGATTTAGAATATGATGAATTAGAAGATACGCCTGAAAATGTCCAAGCGACATTAATGAAACTGACCACGCGTGCAATCAAAAAAGCCATCTATCGTTCACCTTTAGATACTGGTGAAGTCTATGTTTGTGGTGGTGGTGCATATAACTCCCATTTGTTAGAACAACTTCGTTGGCGTCTGCGTAAACATAATTGGTCTGTGCAATCGACTTCTGCCTTGGGCTTAGCACCAACATGGGTCGAAGCAACGGCTTTTGCGTGGTTAGCAATGCGTTTTGATCAGCAGTTGAGTGGAAATTTACCTGCAGTGACGGGTGCAAAAGGTTATCGTGTTTTGGGAACGATTACTGCTGTTTAAGGTTTATCATCAGTAAGGTGCGCGTCTCACCTTACTGATATGAGATTTAGATGAAAAAATATAGGTCTATGACAATGTTTCAAAAACTAGCCGATAAATTTAAGCATCATTTATCTGTAGTAAAACCCTAAGAACAGAATTTTTGTCGAACAATCATCGACCTGTTTAGCGTCAAGAATGTCCTGTACTGCTGTTAAAAAATCGTGAGTAAACTTTCAAGATCAGTAAAAATAAAATTTGAGATGCGCATGAGCTTAGCAATAGAAAAACAACGTATTGAGTCTTTTCAAAGAGAAGGTTTAACCTTTGATGTGATTGATTCAGGTCCTTTAGATGGACAGATTTTTGTGTTATTACATGGTTTTCCTGAAACCAATAAAAGTTGGACTGAAACCGCTGAGATCTTAAATGAACAAGGCTATCGAACTTTTGCTATTAATCAGCGTGGATATAGTCTTGGGGCGCAACCAGAAAATCGTCGGGACTATCGAAGTGCAGAGTTGGTAGCAGATGTAAATGCTTTATTAGAAATGATCCAGCAACCTGTATATTTGGTCGGACATGACTGGGGTGCTGTCGTGGCTTGGGAGGTTGCCCAGCATTATCCTGAAAAAATTAAACATCTCATTACGGTTTCAGTTCCACATAAAGCCGCATTTATGCGAGCAATGCTGAGCAGTAATCAACTATTAAAATCATATTATATTGGATTATTTCAACTGCCGAAGATTCCCGAGCTGTTGTTTGAAAAAGTCCCAAAATTTGGCTTAGGTCTATTAAAAGATTCTGGAATGACTACGAAACAACTTGAAGATTTTCAACAGGACATGGTGGCTGAACAACGTTTAAGCTATGCATTAAATTGGTATCGAGGACTTCCATTTAGTTCAAACCGCCATCTTACTCAACCGATTCGCGTTCCAACTTTGTTTATTTGGGGCAAACATGATTCAGCAGTAAGTGCAAAAAGTGTCGAATTGAATCATCGTTATATTGCTGCACCTTATAGAGAAATTATTATGGATGCAACACATTGGATTCCTGTTCAAAATGCCAAAGCATTGAGTCAGTATATTTTAGAAACGATTTAATATTGATGTTCTAACCATAAAAATGCCCTCACAAGAAGAGGGCATGATTTGATTCAAAATATGCTTTGAATTAAATGGAGAATGATGAACCACAGCCACATGTGGTTGTTGCATTTGGATTTTCAACAATAAAGCGAGAGCCTTCTAGACCTTCAACATAATCTACTTTTGAGCCAACAAGATATTGGTAACTCAACGAGTCAACTAACATTTTTACATCGCCGTTGATAAATTCTGCGTCATCTTCGTTCATGCTTTCAGCAAAATTAAATCCATAAGAAAAACCAGAACAGCCGCCACCCGTTACATAGACACGTAACATCAAATCTTGATTACCTTCGCTATCACGAAGTTGGCGAACTTTATTTGCAGCATTGTCGGTCAGCTCAAGTGCTTGGGCGGTCATGATATTGTTCCTCATATTTCGAATGGCTTAAACAAAAAGACCATATATTCAGTATAACATACTCAATATATGGTCAGTGAGTGAACTTTAAAGTAAATTCAGACTAAATTTATCGGATTTAATCTAGATTTATTTATAGTTCTCATCTTGTAGGGCACACTCAAAGTTTTTAGGGTCATTTTTACAACGGAATTGCCAAAGAATTTTCATCATTTGCTTATTGTAAACACCTTGTTTGGTTAAGCTGATACGCGACTCACGCATTAACTTTTGATACCCTGGTTTATCGCCTTCAGGCACCTGCATCCAGTATTTAGCAGGAATATCTGCCTTCATCTTACCAATAATACTGTTGGCGCGAGGAAGCTGAGTTTTAATCCAATCACGAGACTTTTGACCATAACCAGCTGGGAATTTATCAGGGCGAATAATAATATTTCCAGTCACTTGTAAAAGTGGATAATTAACAATCGCACCTTTACTGCCTAGACCTTTATGTAACTCTAGTGGTTTAAATACAGCGGCAGGTGCACCAATAATATCAACCTGCCCATTGTTAAACTTACTCCCAAAATTGGTTACATCGGCGCTTACAGCTTGAGCACCAATTTGTTGAACCATAATCTTTTGGGCTTGGTCATAGTCAAGAACTGCAATTTTTTTCCCTGCTGCTTTGGCAACAGTATTGATGTTACGGTCATTGACCATGAGGAAAGCATCACCAACAGGAATTACCCCGACCACTTCATACTTTCCATTGGTCATGTATTTGGCAAAATTTGGACTAGCAAGTCCTTGCATGATTTTTACCGCAAGATTAAGGTCAGGAATCGCACCTATGGCATCTAAAGAGCCTGTAAAGCTATTAAATTGACGACCACGCATTCCCGTAATACTGACAGCATCACATTTACCAGCTTTAAAATCTTCAGCAATGACGGCTTCATTAGAATTTACTTTTAATTCAAGATCTGCACCCCAGTTTTTCGCTGCAAGTTGATAATCTTTCATTAATGTAAAAACGTCGCCATTTTTACCAACCAAATCAAACACACACATGACTTGTTTTGCTTGAGTAGTAGAGACAGTAGCCAAAAGACCTGTAGCAACAATGAGGGCATGAGACCATTTCATTATTTTTTTCCTTTCCATGATCAATATTATTCATGTCCAACCAAACTGGACTTTTTATCAAGAATTTAATTCAGGATATGATTTATTACACAATCAAATATTCCACTCAATTCATCCATTTCCATGGTCATAATTTGAGTGAAAGTATCATTTGACATTAGCCAAATCATTGCCTGAAATGAATGAAATCACAATGACTTAAATGACAAAATTTCAAATCAGAATATAAATCTGATCATTTGGCAAATGGTCTTGTAAAACCTTGATTTTTGTTTTTCAAAGCTTCATTGCATTTGCTAAATTGACAATAGCATTGAGGTGTAGTTTGAACCCTTAGTCTTTATTGTTGTCACGCCCTCGACGATCATCACGTTTTTTATCACGTTGATTTTGGCGGTCATGCTGTTGCCATTGTTTTGGGTCAGCTCTATTGTCCCAGCGACGATCATGATTAGATTTGTTATTCCACTCTTGTCGACGTTGTTCCCAATGCTGTTTTCTCATTTGATCACGTTTTGCTTGTTCATATTGCCAACGTTGTCGATCATGCTGAGCTTGGCGCCGTTCTTGTTCAATCCGCATTTGCTGTATACGATAGGCACGCTCACGTTCCCAACGCTGACGGTCATTATTGCGGTCATATCTTGAATCATAGCGTGGAGTATAGCCATAATCACGATAAATCGGTTGTCCATAACCGCGTGTGTCATAACCTTCATCGGGAAATGCAACACAACCCACAGCAATAATAGATGTTATGAGCGAAACAAATAATGCTTTGATAGCCATAAGTTGTCTCCGTGTAACAATCAAAATAGCAAAAAAAAACTGAGATATAGCAAAATAGTCAATGACAAGTCATTTTAGTCAGATTAGCGTATTTAAAATTTATATTTGTATATCGATGACGAGACTTGTATAAGATTATAGTCAGTCAATTCCTGATCATGTAGAAAATATGAAGAATTTGGACATTTAAGGAAGAAACATAATGGTTGCTTTTCAACGTAATATTCATGAGTTAGTCGAAAAGGGGCAAGGTTCAGCGGGGCGTGCTGTAGATCGTTTACCGACATTTGCACAAGAGTCTTTAAGCAAGTTATTGGGATATCCTTACCAATTCCCTCAATTGGACAGCTTTACCAAATGTTTAATGGCTGCTCAACTCAAGCAAGGTAAAATAGGCTTTATTGGTGCAAATGTAGAACGCTCTAGAAAGCAGTTTGAATCACAAATGCAATCTATTATCAATAAACCTACCCATGTTCAGTTTGTAGAAGATATTCGTTTACCATTACAAAGTGGTAGTGTTTATGCGCGCCATTATCATCCCGCACCAAATAAAAAATTACCAATGCTTGTTTTTTACCATGGCGGTGGTTTTGTCGTGGGGAGTGTTGATACCCATGATGAAGTGTGTCGATTAATTGCAGCACATGCAAAAGTTCAAGTTTTAAGTATTGAATATCCACTCGCTCCAGAAGTTGGACCTCGCGAATTGATCCAGTCATGTGAAGATGCTCTGGCTTGGGTATATCAAAATCGCCGTCAATTTAAAATCCTAAAAAGTCGAATTGCGGTTGGTGGAGATAGTGCAGGTGGCAATATTAGTGCAGTCGTGGCACAACGAACAGTAAATTCAGTATATGCACCACAAGCTCAATTTTTAATTTATCCTGCAGTTGATTTTAAGAGTCGACATCCGTCCTTCTTTGCTTATAAAGATGGTTTGGTTTTAACAGGTTCTGATATTGATTATGTGACAGACTATTACGTCACACGTTTTAATGTTGCCTTGGATGATCCAATCATTTCACCAACCAATGGTCCTCTCAAGAAACTTGCACCAGCCTTTGTGATCACAGCAGGGCATGATGTATTGCATGATGAAGGTAAAATTTACGCCTACAAACTCAGACAAAATGGTGTCAAAGTTCATTACCATGATTATGAAGATCAAACTCACGGTTTTATCAACCTAACGCCAGTATCACGAAAAGCCAAAAAATACGTCATTGAAATGAGTAAAGAGTTTCGTAAATTTTGGGATAAACAATAAAGCCGATCGCATATTGAGTATCAACAACTATTGTTTCACGTGAAACAATAGTTGTTGATCAAAAAACAATCAAGCTAGGTAAGAAGCAAAATACATAAGCTAGCTAAGCTGACTATATATAAAGATACACAATATAAAGATGCTTAGACCATTTAAACAATTCGAACTTCAACTTTATCTCTACAGATAAATGTAGAGTATTGGTAAAGGTGGTGAAATGTCATTTTTCAATCATATAAAAGCACACTAATATAAGCGCAAACTTATCAAATCAATTTAAGGAAAAAAGACAATGATTAAGAAAATTGGTATGGGTGTTGCTTTGGGCATTCTTATGCAACCTGTATTTGCCAATACAGATATGCAAATCAAAACCAACTTGGGCAACATCAATATTGAACTATATGATGATCAAGCTCCAATTTCGGTCAAGAATTTTAAGAGCTATGTAAATAGTCAATTCTATAATGGCACCATTTTCCATCGCGTTATTCCTGGCTTTATGATCCAAGGCGGTGGCTTCGATAGTAATATGAAAGAGAAAGTAACGCAGGCGCCAATTCAAAATGAATCGAGTAATGGTCTAAAGAATCTTCGTGGTACTTTAGCAATGGCGAGAACCAATGCACCAAATTCAGCAACCAGCCAATTCTTTATTAACGTTGCAAATAACGACTTTTTAAATAAGTCTGTAGGTAACCCAGGTTACGCTGTGTTTGGTAAAGTTACTCAAGGACTCGATATCGTAGATAAAATTGTGCAAACCCCTACAGCAACAGTCGGGATGTATCAAGATGTACCTAAACAAGCTGTAAAAATCATCAGTATTCAAACCATAAAGAGCAATGTCAAAAAATAATTAAAAAATAAAGCAGAAATATTTTGGTCATATTTCTGCTTTATTATTAAAAGCTTACGCCACAATAAGTCTAAAAATGAACCAAAATAGTGCATAAAAATACAACACTCAATAAAACAATCAGTTAAAAGCACTTGCTTGTGTAAGAAATTGCCCTATAATGAGCTCATCCCGACGCGATACAGCAAACAAACTTAGCTTAGAGGGTTAAGTTGTTGAATGTTTATTGCGTCTTATTTGTCACTGACGAAGTGGTAAATTGATCATTAAGAGAATATGAAGAACAACTTGTGTGGATTTTTACTGATTGATTGATCGAAATATTATCATTGATTGATTGGTTTAAATTACTCGAAGTTTATTTGAGAGAATTTGTCAGTAATTGATGAGCCAGAATTGTGACCTTAAGTCACTAATGATTTTAACTGAAGAGTTTGATCATGGCTCAGATTGAACGCTGGCGGCAGGCTTAACACATGCAAGTCGAGCGGGGGAGATTGCTTCGGTAATTGACCTAGCGGCGGACGGGTGAGTAATACTTAGGAATCTGCCTATTAATGGGGGACAACATCTCGAAAGGGATGCTAATACCGCATACGCCCTACGGGGGAAAGCAGGGGATCACTTGTGACCTTGCGTTAATAGATGAGCCTAAGTCGGATTAGCTAGTTGGTGGGGTAAAGGCCTACCAAGGCGACGATCTGTAGCGGGTCTGAGAGGATGATCCGCCACACTGGGACTGAGACACGGCCCAGACTCCTACGGGAGGCAGCAGTGGGGAATATTGGACAATGGGGGGAACCCTGATCCAGCCATGCCGCGTGTGTGAAGAAGGCCTTATGGTTGTAAAGCACTTTAAGCGAGGAGGAGGCTCTTTTGGTTAATACCCAAGATGAGTGGACGTTACTCGCAGAATAAGCACCGGCTAACTCTGTGCCAGCAGCCGCGGTAATACAGAGGGTGCGAGCGTTAATCGGATTTACTGGGCGTAAAGCGTGCGTAGGCGGCTTTTTAAGTCGGATGTGAAATCCCCGAGCTTAACTTGGGAATTGCATTCGATACTGGGAGCTAGAGTATGGGAGAGGATGGTAGAATTCCAGGTGTAGCGGTGAAATGCGTAGAGATCTGGAGGAATACCGATGGCGAAGGCAGCCATCTGGCCTAATACTGACGCTGAGGTACGAAAGCATGGGGAGCAAACAGGATTAGATACCCTGGTAGTCCATGCCGTAAACGATGTCTACTAGCCGTTGGGGTCTTTGAGACTTTAGTGGCGCAGCTAACGCGATAAGTAGACCGCCTGGGGAGTACGGTCGCAAGACTAAAACTCAAATGAATTGACGGGGGCCCGCACAAGCGGTGGAGCATGTGGTTTAATTCGATGCAACGCGAAGAACCTTACCTGGTCTTGACATAGTAAGAACTTTCCAGAGATGGATTGGTGCCTTCGGGAACTTACATACAGGTGCTGCATGGCTGTCGTCAGCTCGTGTCGTGAGATGTTGGGTTAAGTCCCGCAACGAGCGCAACCCTTTTCCTTACTTGCCAGCATTTCGGATGGGAACTTTAAGGATACTGCCAGTGACAAACTGGAGGAAGGCGGGGACGACGTCAAGTCATCATGGCCCTTACGACCAGGGCTACACACGTGCTACAATGGTCGGTACAAAGGGTTGCTACCTAGCGATAGGATGCTAATCTCAAAAAGCCGATCGTAGTCCGGATTGGAGTCTGCAACTCGACTCCATGAAGTCGGAATCGCTAGTAATCGCGGATCAGAATGCCGCGGTGAATACGTTCCCGGGCCTTGTACACACCGCCCGTCACACCATGGGAGTTTGTTGCACCAGAAGTAGGTAGTCTAACCGTAAGGAGGACGCTTACCACGGTGTGGCCGATGACTGGGGTGAAGTCGTAACAAGGTAGCCGTAGGGGAACCTGCGGCTGGATCACCTCCTTAACGAAAGATTGACGATTGGTAAGAATCCACAACAAGTTGTTCTTCATTGATGTATCTGAGGGTCTGTAGCTCAGTTGGTTAGAGCACACGCTTGATAAGCGTGGGGTCACAAGTTCAAGTCTTGTCAGACCCACCAAGTCTACTGAACACAGAAGAGCAGATATATTAAGATCTTAAGCTGGGGACTTAGCTTAGTTGGTAGAGCGCCTGCTTTGCACGCAGGAGGTCAGGAGTTCGACTCTCCTAGTCTCCACCACTACTACGCAGTTACCTGATTAAAAAAAGATTGATTATAGAAATTAATGAACTGAAGTTTATAGAGTTTATTAACTTCTGTGATTTATCACAGTGAACTACTCGCTGACGAGGCGGTAGAGAATCATTAACAGAATATATTTGAGTTGAAATAATTGTTTAACTCGTTTTATGAAGCTTAACAAGCAATTGTTAAAGCGGAATGAAATGAGAACTAGCGATAAAACTGAATCAAGCGTTTTGGTATATGAATTAAATTGAAGCTGTACAGTGATTAAGTTCACAGGCAACAAATAGAAGTGGTTAAATCCACATTGTTGATCCTCCTTGTAGGGATTAACGACTGTTTGGGGTTGTATAGTCAAGTAATTAAGTGCATGTGGTGGATGCCTTGGCAGTCAGAGGCGATGAAAGACGTAATAGCCTGCGATAAGCTTCGGGGAGGCGGCAAATATCCTGTGATCCGGAGATTTCTGAATGGGGAAACCCACTTACCATAAGGTAGGTATCGCATGATGAATACATAGTCATGCGAGGCGAACGAGGGGAAGTGAAACATCTCAGTACCCTTAGGAAAAGAAATCAATTGAGATTCCCTCAGTAGCGGCGAGCGAACGGGGATCAGCCCATTAAGTTATATGTGTATTAGCGGAAAGCTCTGGGAAGTGCTACCGTAGAGGGTGATAGTCCCGTACACGAAAGTGCACATATAATGATGACGAGTAGGGCGAGGCACGTGAAACCTTGTCTGAATATGGGGGGACCATCCTCCAAGGCTAAATACTCCTGACTGACCGATAGTGAACCAGTACCGTGAGGGAAAGGCGAAAAGAACCCCTGTGAGGGGAGTGAAATAGATCCTGAAACCGCATGCATACAAGCAGTGGGAGCCGACTTGTTCGGTGACTGCGTACCTTTTGTATAATGGGTCAGCGACTTATATTCAGTAGCAAGGTTAACCGTATAGGGGAGCCGTAGAGAAATCGAGTCTTAATAGGGCGTTTAGTTGCTGGGTATAGACCCGAAACCGGGTGATCTATCCATGAGCAGGTTGAAGGTTGGGTAACACTAACTGGAGGACCGAACCCACTGTCGTTGAAAAGCCAGGGGATGACTTGTGGATAGGGGTGAAAGGCTAATCAAACTCGGTGATAGCTGGTTCTCCCCGAAAGCTATTTAGGTAGCGCCTCGGACGAATACCATAGGGGGTAGAGCACTGTTTCGGCTAGGGGGTCATCCCGACTTACCAAACCGATGCAAACTCCGAATACCTATGAGTACTATCCGGGAGACAGACTGCGGGTGCTAACGTCCGTAGTCAAGAGGAAAACAATCCAGACCGCCAGCTAAGGCCCCAAAATTATAGTTAAGTGGGAAACGATGTGGGAAGGCATAGACAGCTAGGAGGTTGGCTTAGAAGCAGCCACCCTTTAAAGAAAGCGTAATAGCTCACTAGTCGAGTCGGCCTGCGCGGAAGATGTAACGGGGCTAAAACTATATGCCGAAGCTGCGGATGTATACATTGTATACGTGGTAGGGGAGCGTTCTGTAAGCCGATGAAGGTGTGTTGAGAAGCATGCTGGAGGTATCAGAAGTGCGAATGCTGACGTGAGTAACGACAAAACGGGTGAAAAACCCGTTCGCTGAAAGACCAAGGGTTCCAGTCCAACGTTAATCGGGGCTGGGTGAGTCGACCCCTAAGGCGAGGCCGAGAGGCGTAGTCGATGGGAAATTGGTTAATATTCCAATACTTCTGTGTAATGCGATGAGAGGACGGAGAAAGTTAAGTCAGCCTGGCGTTGGTTGTCCAGGTGAAAGGTTGTAGGCATGCATCTTAGGCAAATCCGGGGTGCTCTATGCTGAGAACTGATAGCAAGCGAGTTTACTCGTGAAGTGGCTGATACTATGCTTCCAGGAAAAGTCTCTAAGCTTCAGTTACACAGGAATCGTACCCGAAACCGACACAGGTGGTCAGGTCGAGTAGACCAAAGCGCTTGAGAGAACTCTGCTGAAGGAACTAGGCAAAATGGTACCGTAACTTCGGGAGAAGGTACGCTGCTGACGGTGATAGGACTTGCTCCTTGAGCTATTGGCAGCCACAGAAACCAGGCCCCTGCAACTGTTTATTAAAAACATAGCACTCTGCAAACACGAAAGTGGACGTATAGGGTGTGATGCCTGCCCGGTGCTGGAAGGTTAATTGATGGGGTTAGCGTAAGCGAAGCTCTTGATCGAAGCCCCAGTAAACGGCGGCCGTAACTATAACGGTCCTAAGGTAGCGAAATTCCTTGTCGGGTAAGTTCCGACCTGCACGAATGGCATAATGATGGGGGCGCTGTCTCCAGCAGAGGCTCAGTGAAATCGAAATCGCCGTGAAGATGCGGTGTACCCGCGGCTAGACGGAAAGACCCCGTGAACCTTTACTGCAGCTTGACATTGAACTTTGATCTTACTTGTGTAGGATAGGTGGGAGGCTTAGAAGTAGCGACGCCAGTTGCTATGGAGCCATCCTTGAAATACCACCCTGGTAATATTGAGGTTCTAACTCTGTCCCGTTATCCGGGACGAGGACCATGTCTGGTGGGTAGTTTGACTGGGGCGGTCTCCTCCTAAAGAGTAACGGAGGAGTACGAAGGTGCGCTCAGCGTGGTCGGAAATCACGCGTAGAGTATAAAGGCAAAAGCGCGCTTAACTGCGAGACCCACAAGTCGAGCAGGTACGAAAGTAGGTCTTAGTGATCCGGTGGTTCTGTATGGAAGGGCCATCGCTCAACGGATAAAAGGTACTCTGGGGATAACAGGCTGATACCGCCCAAGAGTTCATATCGACGGCGGTGTTTGGCACCTCGATGTCGGCTCATCTCATCCTGGGGCTGAAGCAGGTCCCAAGGGTATGGCTGTTCGCCATTTAAAGAGGTACGCGAGCTGGGTTTAGAACGTCGTGAGACAGTTCGGTCCCTATCTACCGTGGGCGTTGGAAATTTGAGAGGATCTGCTCCTAGTACGAGAGGACCAGAGTGGACGAACCTCTGGTGTACCGGTTGTGACGCCAGTCGCATCGCCGGGTAGCTATGTTCGGAAGGGATAACCGCTGAAAGCATCTAAGCGGGAAGCCTACCTCAAGATAAGATTTCCCTAGGACTTTATGTCCTCTAAAGAGCCGTTGAAGACTACGACGTTGATAGGTTGGATGTGGAAGTGCGGTGACGCATGAAGCTGACCAATACTAATTGCTCGTGAGGCTTGACTATACAACACCCAAGCAGTTGTATTGAAGCATCATTTGATTCATAAAAGATCAAAGAAACTTGATTTAGTTGTAAAGCTAGTTACATGAGCGAGGAATAAACAAACATTAATTATGTTTGTCCGAGCGCAAGACATAAAGCTATGCTTTATGTTAAAATCAACTCAAATGTTCTTCTGTTAAACTCATTTGGAACAAAGTAAGGCATACCCATAAGACCCGAAAAAGTCCATAACAGTTTGCTGGCGACAATAG
>NZ_AMFQ01000042.1:0-373 GCF_000335555.1 Acinetobacter sp. WC-743
GCAGCGGTAGTTCAGTTGGTTAGAATATCGGCCTGTCACGCCGAGGGTCGCGGGTTCGAGTCCCGTCCGCTGCGCCATTTATCTTGATTCCTGAGGTGAAGATAAGTGGAGATGTTTAGATATAACGTTTTCGTTTGTTCCATACATCATTTTTGAAGTTTAAACAGGGTGATCTCTGTTGATCCTCACTCAGGGCGCTTAGCTCAGTTGGTAGAGCGTCTGCCTTACAAGCAGAATGTCGGCGGTTCGATCCCGTCAGCGCCCACCATATACAGTGCAGCGGTAGTTCAGTTGGTTAGAATATCGGCCTGTCACGCCGAGGGTCGCGGGTTCGAGTCCCGTCCGCTGCGCCATTTATCTTGATATCCTGAGA
>NZ_AMFQ01000043.1:0-82410 GCF_000335555.1 Acinetobacter sp. WC-743
CAACTACGGAGTCGATCTATCAACCATCTGATAATGGTATCAGGTTGGTGGGGTAAAGGTGCCCCATCAACCATTAAATCCGTATACCCGAAAAATGGACAGCCAAGCTTAGCTATAATTATACCCAAACCGATCATAACAGTAACTTACTCTATTATTATGGTTATCCTGATCAAAATGGTGGAGATGTCGCTCTTACTGCTTGGGGTGGCAAAGAAAGTCTAAAAAGTCATTTTGCTGATTTGAATGTACAAGGCTCATATTCACTATTTGGTCGTGAGCATGAAGCAACTCTAGGTTATAGTTATCTGCAAAGTAAACAGCATGACCAAGAATCTAATGGTTTTATCAACGATAGTAATATTAAAAATGACGATTCTCTTGGGTATGCACGTCAACTAACTACCAATTGGGCAAGTTGGACACCTCAATCAATCACTTGGTCAGCTTTTAGTGATGCCTCAAATTATACGCAAAAGCTCAATTCAGTATATGCAGCGACACGCCTGCACTTAAATGATGATTTAAAACTATTACTTGGTTTAAATTATGTTCAAGCGAAAAGTGAGGGTTATAATTACAACAAGCCAGCCACTTATGATGAAAACAAAGTATCACCCTATGCTGGAATTACCTATAACTTCACTCCAGAATATACTGGTTATTTAAGCTATACCTCTATTTTCCGTCCACAATCTGGATTAGGAACGGATAATAAAGCACTCAAGCCTGTTGAGGGTGAAAGTTATGAGGCGGGTATTAAGAGTTCATGGCTAGATGACAAACTTACTGGAACCTTGGCTGTGTTCCGTACAGAACAAACGAATTATCCTCTACGCAATTCTGATGGAAACCCACTCAATCGTAAGGTGGAAACCAGCGACTTACGCTCTCAAGGTGTTGAAGTTGGTTTGGCTGGGCAACTAACTGATCACTTAAATATCGCATTTGGTTATAGCCAATTTAGCTTAAAAGATTTAAAAAATGGTGGCGATGCACGGACCTATAATCCGAATCAGACCATTAATCTTTTGACCACCTATACTGTACCTGCGTTACCAAAACTTAAAGTGGGTGCATCATTGCAATGGCAAGAAGCCACCAAGCTGTATGATTCCTCAATCAATAGTACAATTACCCAAGATGCATATGCGTTAGTGAATCTGATGACCAGTTATGATTTAAACAATCATATATCGCTACAGGCTAATGCAAACAATGTAACAGACAAAAAATATTTATACAGTTTTCCAGATGGTCAGGCATTTTATGGTGCACCTGCCAACTATAGTGTTGCTGTAAAATTTAAATATTAATCGGAACTCGCCTTAGTCCTAAGTGATTAAGGCGTTTTTTAATTGTAAAAAAGTGCCCTTTATGCAAACTGTTCTTTACCCCTTATCAGTGTTATACCGCTTTATACTGGCATTCGGTATTGGCTATGCAGGTAGCTATTTATTATCAGTCGCATTGATTGATGTATTTTATCCTTACTTGGCAAAAGCCGAGTCTATTTATTTGGCCGCATTTATCGCACTGTTTTTTTACATTGTTTTTGTGATTATCAGTTTTTGTGTACATTCTCTAAAAAAGCTGTCGATAATCAGCCTCATACTCATGATTGCCCTCTTTCTCTTTTCAAAATTCATAGGTTAGCTCATGCATAAATCTGTTCGTCAATCTATGGCATGGTTACACTCTTGGATTGGTCTGAGTTTTGGTTGGTTACTGTTTGCAATTTTTTTAACCGGCACTGTGACTTACTATCGGCATGAAGTGAATATGTGGATGCAACCACAATTTGCCAGTATGCAAGTCAATCAACAAACGGCTGTGCAATCTGCTTATGATTATCTACAGAAAAATGCACCCAATGCTAAAAGTTGGTATATCGGTATCGCCAATCCGAATAGCCCAGTCAATAAGATTTATTGGCAAAAAGCAGATGGTGGATACGAAAGTAAAACGTTAGATGCCAATACTGGTCAAGAACTCAGTCTTTCTGCAACACAAGGCGGCGATTTTTTTTATAGTTTCCATTATCAGTTATATGGCATTCCCTATGCAATTGGGCGTTTAATTGTTACCTTTGCTGCACTGATTATGTTTATTACCTTAATTTCGGGCATCATTACGCATAAAAAAATATTCACTGAATTCTTTACTTTAAGAGTCTTTAAAAGTCAACGCTCGTATTTGGATTTCCACAATATGAGCTCTGTCATTGCATTGCCTTTTTTCTTAACCATTACCTTTACAGGGCTAGCTATCTTTTTCTACTTACTCTTTCCTGCGGGTATGAAAAAATCTTATCCAGACAATCCATTTCAATATTTCGATGAGATTCGCAATATTTCAACAACAGCGAAAGACCAAACTGTAATACCTGAAAAGATGAAACCAATTCAGTACTTTCTCCAACAAGCGCAACAACAATGGGGAAAAACCAGTTTTGATCATATCGCTGTGGACCAACCGAACACACAATTAGCCAAAGTAACAGTCACAGCTTTGGAAGACCATTCCATCACTCGAAATCAAGCACAAATGAGTTTTAATGGCGCTACAGGCACAATCTTAGGCAACACGCGTAATAACAGTGCCATCGCAACATTAAATGCGAGCATGTATGGTTTGCATATGGCAAATTTTGCTCAACCACTTTTGCGATTAGCTTTGTTCTTTTCTGGCTTGCTGGGCTGTGCAATGATTGCCTCTGGTTTATTATTATGGAGCCTAAAACGCCAACTTCAAAAGAAAAATGACCAATTTCACTTTGGACACTACTTGGTCAATCGATTAAACACAGCACTAATTCTTGGCTTACCGATTGCCATGTTAGGTTACTTATATGCCAACCGAATTGTCAGTATAAAAGCAGATGGTCCTAATTATGAAATCTATACTTTTTTCTATTTATGGCTATTCAGCTTGATTATTGCTCTAGTTTCTAAACAGCAATATTTGTGGAAAACACAGCTTAAACTAATTATTGTAATGACATTAGCATTGCCAATTTTCAATCTCTATTATCTTATTTCAAACCATTATATTCATTCAATCTATGATTATTGGTTATTCCTACGTGTAGATGTCATGATTTGGATGATTGCGTTCTTAGGTATATTTTTACATCAAAAAATTACACCAATTCAAAATAAAGCTGTGGCAAAAATTCAGAAAAAATTAGCCCATAAACAAATTCAGGAAATAAGCTCATGATATTTGCTCTTGCATCATTATTGATTTTAATAGCAAGTTATGGACTTTACCTTGTCAGTTCTAAACAGATTAATAAAACACAGAAGAGTCGATTTTCTGTGCTTAGCAAACATGTTAAATCTGTAAAACTCACTGCATTCATTTGCATTGTCATTGCCTTGTTGCTCTATAACCTAGAGTATGGCGATAGCATTTCATTTGTTGCTTTATGTGTGCTCAGCACACCGCTACTGTTTGGATTAATTCTGTCGATAAATGATTTAAAACCTAAAACCAAAAAATAGCAGTACCCTTTCCCCCAAGAAGTTCTTGAGTCTTTATCTTTAAAAACATATGACAAGATAGACAAAAAAACTGATCTACATTTTTACTTTAACAAATAAAACACTGTATGAATAAACAACAATACAGTGTTTATATGAAACATGACTGAGTCAAAACCAGTGAATAAAATTCAACCATTTAGTTTACTTTTCATCTATTTTTTTACTTATTGTTAAAATAATCGTCTTAGAATAATCCTTATCACTCTTCCCCAATAACAATTTGAATTGCAATTGCACAATTAACAAGGAATCATCATGACCACATTACAAAAAATCACCTGCGTTGCAGATATGCGTGAAATTTATCATCGACGTGTTCCTAAAATGTTTGTTGATTATTGTGATTCAGGTTCATGGACTGAACAGACATGGCAGCAAAATAGTGAGGATTTTAAAAAATACTTGTTCCGACAAAAGGTTTTGGTGGACATGGACAATCGTTCCGTGAAAACCGAAATGTTAGGACAATCTGTTTCCATGCCGGTGGCATTGGCGCCTACTGGTTTAATTGGCATGCAACATGCCGATGGCGAAATTCTTGCTGCCAAAGCTGCTGAAAAATTTGGTATTCCTTATATTATGTCGACCATGAGTATTTGTTCGATTGAAGATGTCGCTGCCGCAACTACACAACCTTTTTGGTTTCAGCTGTACATGATGAAAGATCGACATTTTATGCAACAGCTTATTCAACGTGCAAAAAATGCTAAATGTTCTGCATTGGTGTTAACGGCTGATTTACAAATCATGGGACAACGTCATAAAGACATTAAAAATGGCTTATCAGCACCTCCAAAATTAACCTTGGGCAATCTTATCAATATGTGCACCAAACCCGTTTGGTGCTTAGCTATGCTTAAGACATCAAGAAGAAGCTTTGGTAACATCGTCGGACACGTCGATGGGATTAGTAATACGGGTTCTCTTGCTGCATGGACAACTGAGCAATTTGACATGAAGTTAAGCTGGAAAGATGTCGAATGGGTCAAACAACAATGGGGCGGTAAACTGATTATCAAAGGCATTATGGAAGTGGACGATGCGATCGCTGCTGTAAATGCTGGAGCAGATGCAATTGTTGTTTCCAATCATGGTGGTCGACAACTGGATAGTGCTCCATCAAGCATTTCAGTTCTTGAGGAAATTGTACTCGCTGTCGGAGACAAAACAGAAGTATATATTGATAGTGGAATCCGTAGTGGACAAGATGTTTTAAAAGCCATTGCTTTAGGTGCTAAAGGCTGTTTAATTGGTCGAGCATTTATTTATGGTTTAGGTGCTTATGGAGAACAAGGTGTATATCGCGTCTTGGAAATCATTCAAAAAGAACTGGATTTAAGTATGGCATTCTGTGGGAAAGTGAATATTCAGGACATTGATAAAAGCATTTTAAGATAAGCCTCGCCGACTCACGTCAAATTGGATATTCAACGATTGAATATCCATTCCAGTGATTCAAACAGATCCATCAAAGATATAATTGACATGATCAATAAATCAAATCGCTTTTTTTCGATATAAAAAACTGGTGTAATCCCCACTAAAACGATACAATCAATTTCACTTTTTTACTCTCCCAATATTGCTGAATTTTGCTTAAACTGATTCCAGCATTTCAGTCAATGACATCACTTCACCGCTATAATTTAATCAATCTATAAAATTTCCATGAGGATTTTATGTTGCTGCAATGGTTTGAAAAGTTAGTAGATCCATATCCATCGAAAGGTTTAAACGAACCATTACCTACGACATTCTTTGCTTTTGTTTGGCAGGCTGCCACTGGTGTTAAACGCTATTTATTAATCTTAATACTCTTCACTGCTGCAACAGCCAGCTTTGAAGCACTATTTTTTTCACAAATTGGTCATCTCGTTGATTGGTTGACACAATCAAAACCTGAAGCGTTTTTGACCAATCACCAGCAAAATTTGGTTGTACTCTCACTTATCTTATTAGCGAATATTTTTTTCGCCAATATGCAATCCATTGTCAGACATCAAATTTTGTACAGCAGTTTTCCGATGCGTTTACGTTGGAGATTCCATAATCTATTGCTTCGTCACGGTTTGGACTTTTTCCACAATGATTTTGCAGGGCGTTTGTCAGCCAAAGTCATGCAAACTGCGCTTGCTGTGCGTGAGTTCTGGGTAATCTTGGGTGATATGGTCACTTATGTCGTGATTTACTTTATTACCATCAGTATTGTATTAGGCTCAATTTCTCCAATTTTACTGATTCCACTTCTGGTTTGGTTAGCACTATTTATCAGTGCAGCAAAATATTTTATTCCAAGATTAGGACGTATTTCCAAAGAACAAGCAGATGCTCGCGCAGTGATGACAGGTCGAGTGACCGATGCCTATACCAACATCCAAACTGTAAAATTATTTGCACATGCAGGGCGTGAAAGCCAATATGCAAAAGAATCAATGAAAGAATTTATGCGCACTGTCTTTAAACAAATGCGTTTAGGTACTTCATATGAAATTTGCATTAATTTACTGACTGCGGTTTTATTTTTTGGGGTTTTGGGGACCGCAGTTTGGTTATGGCTACAGGGTCAAGCTGCCATCGGTGTGATTGCCGCAACCACTGCTATGATTCTTAAATTAAACAGCATGGCTGAGTTTATGATGTGGCAAACTTCTGCCCTGTTCGAAAATGTAGGGACAATTCAAGATGGTATGCAAACGCTTGGTCGCCCGATTAACATTCAAGATAAAGAGGATGCAAAACCGCTTGTGGTAAGCCAAGGCAATATCCGATTTGATGATGTCACTTTTGCCTACAACAGTAAAAATGTGATTGATCAATTTAATTTGAATATTCAACCAGGTGAAAAGATTGGTATTGTGGGTCGCTCTGGGGCAGGTAAATCAACACTGATTCAGTTATTGCTACATTTCTACACCATCAATAATGGCAAAATCAGCATTGATGGTCAAAATATTGAAGATGTTACTCAAGACAGCTTGAGAAAAAATATCGCACTTGTGACACAAGACACTTCATTATTACATCGTACAGTTGCCGAAAATATTAAATATGGTCGCCCAGATGCGACTGATGAAGAAATGTATGAAGCAGTACGTAAAGCAAAAGCTGATGAGTTTATTCCTCAACTTTCCGATTTAAGAGGACGTACAGGTTACGATGCCTATGTTGGTGAGCGTGGTGTAAAGCTTTCTGGTGGTCAGCGTCAACGTATTGCAATTGCACGTGTATTTTTAAAAGATGCACCGATTTTAATTTTAGATGAAGCTACCAGCGCCTTGGACTCTGAGGTGGAAGCTGCGATTCAATCCAGCCTTGATGAGTTGATGGAAAATAAAACAGTCATTGCAATTGCTCATCGCCTTTCAACTATTGCACAGATGGATCGCTTAATTGTCTTAGATCAAGGTCATATTGCAGAACAAGGCACACATGAAGAGTTGATTGCTCAAAATGGGATTTATGCTCACTTGTGGCAAAGACAGACTGGTGGCTTTTTAGTTGAACCTGAGCAAAAAATCAAACAGGAAGATGAAGAGAAACAAGCAAGCCTGAGCTAGTACAATTAATGAAATGCTAATAAAAAGAAAAGCCACGTCATCTTGTAGACGTGGCTTTTCTTTTGAAGAAAGCGTTTAAACTCTTTTAAACTTCACAGCTTTATTCTTGATCTTTAAGCTCTACACTCTGCATCCCTTTATTTAATTTATTCAAGAAATGCACAAAAGTGACTTTATCATCAAATAAAAAACCATCCATCGCTTGACGATAAAATTCATATACTTTCAGTTGCAACTGATTCCAGAATACGTGCCCCTGTTCTGTTAACATCACTTTCTTAGCACGGCGATCAATTTGATCCGCAAAACGAATGACATGTTGGTCACGCTCTAAACGCTTAAGAACACCATCTAAATTTTGTCGGCTTACTCCAAGATATTCTGTCAAATCAGAAAAAGACATTCCTTCTCTTACCTGCTCTCTTGACAATGCCCCAAGTACAGCCCAATGCACTGGAGAAACACCAAGTTCTTTACTACTCATCCGATCAAGCGTATTGCCGAGTTGAAAGAGTCTAAAGGTTAAACGGTTATTGATGGCATATAAATTAGCATCATGTGCGCTAATCTGTTCATTTGACATTAGACTTGATCCAAACTTGCTTTATCATTTTTAGTCATTAGAGATAGATATCCATATAAATTACCTCTCTAATACAGCTAAGTAAGTTTTCATTTCTATCATATTTGTACGATGAAAAATACCGCTCAAATGACTTAAATATTAAAATCTAGCGCCGTTTCTTTCACACAAAGAGATAATTTAAACATCAATCATCACTAGTACCAATTCATCAAAGAAACACCTAAGCCGACATAAGTTGCACGATGATTATAATCAATCAAACTCTCACCATAACCATCAAACAATTGAAAATGCCCACGAAGTTTACCTTTGATTGGAAACGCCCAATCAAATTGCATCGCACCATGTGAATCATCACCACCTTTTAAAGAGTGGCGCAGCATCAGTGAAAAGTCATTATCATTCCAACGGTAGAATGCAGTTAAATCGCCACGCCCGATATAGTTCTTAATATCTGGATTATTATCGTCTTTGAAATCTTCCTCGATGCGATACCATGGACGAACCATTAAGGCAAAATTATCTTTTTCAAAACCAAGATTTAAAATCACACGGTTCCAACTACGTGAAAGCGGATCGGAACGACCATTGGATTGGTGATTTAAGGTTAATCCAAGCAAACGACCATTTAAACCCAATAAATTATAATTGGTTCTAAACATCAAGCTTGCTTCAGGCTCATAGTTTGTTTCACGAAATGGACGAGACTCTTCACTGTTATAAACCTGCCAACGCGAAGATTGTGTATAGCCCAGCCAAAGATCACCATTATTTCCAAACAGATTTTCCACCGCCTTAGTTTTTAAGGAAATTTGGAATTTAGCTTCCATTGATTTTAAATTTTGATCTTCATCTACAGTATTCTGTGGATTTGGACTATGTGGGAATTCATTTTTCTTGCTGGTCCAGAAAGCAGGAAGCAAATAAACAGGTTGATGTGCACGAATATTCCATGTGCCCAACTTACTGTCTTGAGACAACTCCCAACGGCGATCCAATAACGATGTGTTTGGGTCAATCTTATCACCATGAATGGCAAATAAATTTTCAGCAGTTTGCCCAATTTTTTCTTTAAGCGTTACTGGCTCTGGCTTTGCTTTCTCGATGTCCATCGCTGCCCGTTGTTCTGAAACCAGTACTTGCGCAGGAACTGCAGGCGTTTTAAATATCTTATCGTAACAGGCTAAACGATCAGCATTTGATTCTAGTGCCACACAAGCTTGAGTGCTTGCAGGATTCACTTGAGCCGCATCGTCTGCATAAACAGTGGTCACCAAACCAAAACTGAGCATCATTAAGATGCTCAGATTCACTGGTGTACGTTCAAAACTTTTGAACGACATAGATTTCTCCAGAAAGAATTTAGGGGCTGTGGACATTTCATAAATGGCTTGCGTTGTAGGTTAAAATTGAGCAGGTAAGGCATGAAATGAAGAGAATAGCGAGACTATTTTTAAGTTTCATAACGTAGCCTGAGATAATTTTAACCACAATCCTGAGCAAAAACAAAGCACTGCTTTGTTTGCAGCGCAAGGCGCAGCGGGGACTAGCATGTTTTTTGTCGCTTTTTCGTTCCGAACTACTCATTTAGAATAACTAAATTTCGTATTTCGCGCCTAGAATCGCCTAAAAAACACACCTAGTCGCAAACATAGACGAATTGTCCACAGACCCTTTTTTGAGTTAATTTACTTTTTTAATTTCAAAACCTAATTGTTCTAACAATTCTTTTTTGGCAACTGGTGCTACGACTGCTTTTACAGGCTTTTGCTCAACCAAATAAGTTTGTGTTACACGCTTAAGATCGTCAATAGTAACGTTTAATAATCGTTCACGTAATTGCTTTCTAAACGCAGGAGTGCGTCCATGAAGCAAGGCATAACATGCCGTGATTGCTTCACCTGCTGGAGAACCAGGTTTATCCATACTTGAAACCAACCCCAGAATTGCTTCTTCAAGTTGATAAGCATGCTGCTCCTTGTTCAACAACCAATCCAAACTTGCTTCAAAGTCTTGGAACGTTTCTGCAAGACGAGGGTCGCGATAACTATAAAAGCGGAAAGAACATGCATTGCCATCATAACTCGCTCCCCCCCCATATGCACCGCCTTTTTCACGGATTGCACTGTGTAAGAAGCCATTACGTAAATAACCAGCCAGAACCATCAAAGGTGCAGCATCTGGATGTGAAACTTCCACCGCTTGATACGCAGAGGCACAGAACTGGACATTGGCTTGAATCAACCAAGCTTGATCAGCATGACTGTCATCTTGCTCAACCTTAGACAAATATACTGGTGCTTGATCTACACTCAATTTATCCCAAACGATTTGGACTTCTTCAACCAGACGTTCTGAATGATGTTCTTCACACACCAATAAGAACTGTTTTGGTGCAAGCATTAAACCACGATGAATTGATTTTAGTTCTTCAATGAATTCATCATAAGCCACTTCATCATTTTCAATTTTAGCAACCAGATCACCCAACCAATTTAAAGCACCCAAGCCTGTATTATCATAATCACGTTTTGCCAGAGCACTCATCTGACGCGATGCAATTTGCATTGCATAACTATGACCAGAGCCAGACAAACGTGAAGCCCAACGTGTCTTACGTTGTTGTAACAGTTCGATAATGCGATCTTTCTCATCAAAACGTAATTGCTCAAAAGCAAGCTTGAGTAAACCAATGGCATCAAATCTATCTGTCAATGATTTAGTGGTCAGGGTTAACCAAGCACTAATTTGACCTTTATCATCGGTTTTAGAACGCAATGATGCGCCCATGCCTAAACCGCCACTCACCGCAGTTTGAAGTTGTTGAAGTTGCAAATAATCATATTCACCAGCACCAACTTCCCCCATTAAAACGGACAATAAGTTGAAATAAGGTGATTTTACAATTTGATCAGGAATTTGAATCAGCACTTGTTGATAGTAAATACCATTAGTGCCCGCATGATACAAATTCAATGGCGTATCAATACCATTACAGATAATCTCACGCAATTGACCTTGTACAATTGGCAACTCAGCTGGAATATCTTCCAAACCCACTTTAGGCAATAGATCTAAATCATCGGGAGTCTCTTGACGAACTTTTAAAGCTTCTGTTTGTGCAATAATTTCAGCTTTATCAGCATCCGTTAAAGCAGCACCAATTTTTGCCAAACGTGCTTTCTCTTCTTGTGCTTCCAGTGCAGATTTATTTGCATCTGGTACAAGGGTCATTTGTACACGATGTGGATTATCCAATAAATGAACTTGAATTAAGTTCGATAACCACATTGGATCTTTGAGCTCTTCTTTGACTTCAGCAATAACGGTATCTACGTCCCATGCATGAATTGGGTCATTGTGATGAATTGCGCTACCTAGACCATTCAAAATCAGTGTTAAACCATATGGAGTACCATCACCACTGATTTCACGTTGATGCAATTCAATTTGATGTAAAATCGCATCAACCATATCTTTGTCAATTGGTTTTGAAGCAACGTCTTGTAGAATGTTCAACACACCTTGTCTAAATGCTTCGGCATGTTCAGGATTGGAGCCTTGTACACCACAATAAAAAGTCATCTCATAGTTTGAATCATCTACACCCATGATTGGACCGGTAGACTGCGCATAACCACAAGTCTCAAGATAATGACGTAGTGGTGAAGCAGAGTTTTCTAATAAAATCCCTTCAACCAAACGCATACCTAAACGTAATTTAACATCACTGGTTTTTGGCAATAACCACGACAAAATATGGTATGTCTTATCTTTTAAATCTTCTGCATCAACCGCATACGTTTCTTGTACTTCAATTGGTGCCGTTAAACGTTGCTCTTCTTTTGAATAGATCGTTTCGCCTTTTGTAAACTTAGAAAGTGCTAACTTTTCAAACTGCTCTTGTAAATGATAGGCAGATTGATCACCAAAAGTCATGAAGATTGCATTGCTTGGGTGATAATGTGATTTATAGAAAGTCACCAACTCATCATAACTCAAGTCTGGAATATCCTTAGGATCACCACCAGAATTATAATGGTAAGTGGTTTTCGGGAATAAATGATGTGCCAACTGGTGATAAAGTTGATCAGAAGGTGAACTCATTGCACCTTTCATCTCATTAAATACCACACCCTTATAAACTGGCTGACCATCTTCCAGCTCAATACGAATGCCTTCTTGTGCAAAATCCAAAGGATTTAAATTAGCAGCAAAAGCAGCATCCATATAAACTTCCAACAGGTTTTGGAAGTCTTTTTTGTTTTGTGTCGCAAATGGATACGCTGTCCAATCCGCCGCAGTAAATGCATTCATAAATGTATTTAAAGAACGTCGAATCATCAGAAAAAATGGATCACGTACAGGGAATTTCTCTGAACCACATAACGCAGTATGCTCTAAGATATGTGCCTCACCCTTTGAATCCATCGGTTGAGTACGGAAAGCAACCAGAAACACATTTTCGTCGTGATCGGTTGCCAAATGGTAGTGCATTGCACCAGTCACTTTATGTTTATATTCAGACACTAAAATGTCTAAAGCTTCTACATGGTGTTGACGTACCAGCTGAAACGCAGGATGAACAGTTTGAGATAAGGTTTCAGTGACATCTACAGTCATGCGATCTCCAATATTAAATGTTTATCTATACGTTTAAGTATAACTGAAACTTAAATAAATGCGATTCATTCCTAACACTAATTCTTAGTAAATCAATCAGGATTAATCAGGACTCGTCGTTGAAATATCAAGAATGAGCAATGAGTTAAATAAAAAAAGTGATGATCAAAAGATTCGATCATCACTGTAAAACTTAAATTTTTTATTGATAATGACTTGAATCTGATTTTTTATATAAGCGTCAGAAACTTTTGGTGATTAGTTTAATTTTTGCATTTTGAATCATCGATGCTCTTTCTATCGTGAGGCGACATGGATGTCGCCATGTTGAGCGTAGATATGTGAGCAAAAACAACGCACTGCTTTGTTTGCAGTGCAAGAATGTTGTTCAACAAAAAAGTGGTTATGAAAAGCGAAGCATCGCCTACACAAACCAATTTAAACTTTAGATATAAAGCTTTGTATTGCAAGCTTTATATCATCAAACAATATCTTTATCGCAATGATTTTATTGATCTAGAAATTATATTTACTATATGGATTTTTCAACAGATTGACTATAGCTTATTGAAAAATAAAATTATAAAAATCAATATTTAAGTTTTGGAGATTAATTTAGATCAATCCCCAAAAGCATAAAGCCCCTACATGAGTTCAGATGATGCGCATGTCTACTTATTGATTCTTCTAATCTTTAATTAAAGGCTCATTATTGGGCAAAGATTTTCAATTCACTATATCAAGTATTTGAAATAGTTATAATTGGGATGATTTTCAACAAATACATAATTTTGCTTTTGATAAAATGGAGCTGCATCTTTTTCGCTATTTAAGCACAGTGCAGAAAAATGAGATTTTGCTTTTTTTTCGAGGTCTTGCAATAAACGCTTACCTATACCGCTTTTACGATATTCAGGTAACACATAGAAACGACGTACACGACCGATTTTATGCTGTGTTTCAGGCTTTTGATTGGTCTCACTATCTTCGCTCATTTGAATATTGAGACCGCCACAAGCAATCAGTTTATCGCCATTAAATGCAACCAGTAAAAATTCACCTTGACGATTAAATTTATTTTTTCCTTGTTGATACTCATCAATCAACCGTTGAATAAATTGAAAACCTTCTTTTTCAGCAACCGCGGCTAAATCTTGAATTTGTGCAGGCAATTGATCAACCTGTTGAATTAAAATATTCACTCAATCTCCAATGTGTTTTAAAACGATAGACCATTGACTCAACTTGTATCTATTCTCGATATATAACCTGATGATATAGCGAACTCAAGATAGAGCTTGTGTTTGAATCTTAGGAACTATTCAACTACTGTGCAATAGCAGAACTTATAAAAATTCATGAATGTACTACTTGAGTCATAAATGAATTTTTTTCAACAATCTACTGTAAAGTTGAGCATTGGTGTAAACTTTAGTTTTTTAACATTGATGTGATGAAGAACATGGCAACAGTTGATCTTTTTGCAATTGGTAATGCATTAATTGACCAAGAATTTAGAGTTTCAGATCAGTTTTTGACTGAACAAAATTTGCAAAAAGGTACCATGCAATTGGCTGATGGTGATACTCAAGCCCAACTCTACAACAATTTAAATGCCAGCCAAGTTTATAAAGGACAAGCTTCAGGCGGTTCTGCTGCCAATACCACAGTTGCATTTAGTGCGCTGGGGTCTTCTGCATTTTATGCTTGCCGTGTAGGCAATGATGAATTAGGACGCATTTATCTTGACGGCTTGAATGATGCTGGAATCATAACTTCACAAAAATCGATCAGCGAAGGTGTGACGGGAACATGTATGGTACTTGTCAGTGATGATTCAGAACGCACCATGCAGACCTATTTAGGCATCACTGCAGAACTTTCAGCACAACAAATGGATTTTGAACCTTTAAAAACAGCACAATGGCTCTATATTGAAGGTTATTTATCCACCAGTGATACTGCTCGCTTAGCGGTCAAACAAGCACGTCAAATTGCACGCGAACACAATGTTAAAATCGCCCTTACCCTTTCCGACCCAGCGATGGTGCAATATGCTCGTCAAGGTTTAAACGAATTACTCGACGATGGCGTAGATCTGATTTTCTGTAATGAACAAGAAGCGATGCTGTATACAGAAACGGATACTGTCGAAGCTGCTTTGGCAAAGTTAAAAACCTTGAGCCGAGACGTCGTGATTACGTTAAGTGCAAAAGGCGCTTTAGTCTCCAATCAAGATCAACATTTTTATGTCCCTGGTCGTAAAGTCAATGCTGTTGATGCGAATGGTGCTGGCGATGCCTTTTCAGGCGCATTCCTATATGCGTTAAATTGTGGTGAAAATTTACAAACAGCTGCGCAACTTGCTATTCTTGTTTCTAGTGAGGTAGTGGCTAAATTTGGACCTCGTTTAGAAATTGCAGAATATGCGACTCTGCTCGAAACATTCAAAAAGGAATGTGCATAAATGGCTGAAAAAATTGCAATGACCGATGAAATTGAAGAGCGCAAAGCACGTGCCTTCGACACAATGACAGGTGATACAATTTTTATCACTCAACGGGATGGGGCTTTTTATGCCTATCAAAATGTGTGTCCACATCTTCAAACTGAGCTTGAGTTTCTTGAAAATCAATTTTTAGATCAAGATGGCGAATATATCCAGTGTTCAACACATGGCGCTTTGTTTGAAGTCGAAACTGGTGAATGTATTTCTGGACCATGCCTTGGTGATAAATTGGAAAAAGTGAATATTTCAGTTCATTCAGATGGTGGAATCTACATTGTAGATTAATAACCAAGGACAACTGCCATGCTGGAATTCTTATTTGAACATGAATTAATGCCCTTTCATTTGAGTGTTTTGGCGTTAATTTTACTTAGCATGGCAGAAACTTTTGGATATTATCTTGGTATCCGACCTAGTACGTTTCTTAAAAAAGTGTCTCCTGATTGGTTGATTGAATCCCCTCTTTTACAAGTAAAATTTTCAAAAGTTCTTATCTTCGTTTTTTTATTGCTTAACTTTAGTTTTGCAGGCTATTTTTTACAATTATCAATATTTGCCAGCAAACAAGAATTTGCTGCTTGGTATTATGTAATTTTACCTGCTTTGGTCATCGCAATTTTTTTTACTGTATTTATGATCCACTGTCTTGATCAAGTGATTAAACCCAAAATCACCACGAATCAAGTGGACTTACTCGGACGCCTTGCAACAGTATCAAGTGGCAATGCACGACCTGGATTTTCCGCACAAGCGCGTGTCCGTGATGAAAATGGTCAACTCCACTATGTCCAAGTCGAACCTGAGTTTGGTGAATTAGAGTTTCAATCACAAATCATCTTAATACGTTTCAGAAAATCACATTATATAGCCAAAAAAATTTCAACATCGAATCAGCTATTTAGTTCAGATCAATATTAGTTCAGCATCTATTTTTGTGATTAGGGTCTGTTGATTGATCATTCGCACCTTGTATGCGTAAAAAGCCTATCATTTTGCCCATTTTGAAATTTTGCTTTGAATACGCTTAAGATATGAATCGACTTGAGCTTGGCTTAACTTTTCAGCTTTGTAGATAGATAACATGTACAACTGTGAGTTTGGTGCACAGGTACCCAATAATGCAATTTTCAATATCCGTTTTACTGGCTGCCACATAATCAGACGGTCAACCCACCATGGAGACCCCAGTGAAGTTATCGCCAGTGTATATCTTAAATGATTCAATTTAGGCTGAATCGCACCCAAATCAGATGAGTGATTATAAGCAATACCTGGTGCCCAAACTCGATCAAACCAACCTTTAAGTATTGCAGGAAAACCAAACCACCATGTTGGAAAGACCAGTATTAAAGCTTCTACAGAAAGTAAATCAACTATCTTCTGTTTAACAGCTGTTTGATCAAATGCAGGACCGTAATAAGTCAAACGTTCTTCATAGGTCAATGCAGGAGCAAAATCTGCTGCATATAGATCTTCAACCACTACTTCATGACCATTGGCAATTAAACTAGCAATTGCTGTCTTTGCCATGCGATGGCATAAACTATCATTGATTGGATGCGCAATGACAACTAAGCATTTCATAAAACCCCCTCATTTATCCCCAAAATGATGATTAATTAGTTAATATGAATAAAATTTAACCAACCTAGCATACATCAAAAACAAAAAGCAGAACTTATATTTCATAATCAAATAAATGCGACCTCACATTTAAATCATCAGTTTTAAATTTTTTAATCAGGGCTAATAAAGCCTTATAACAATCAACAATTATTTTGCTGATTCTCTAAACTCTATTTCAATAAAAATAAAACACCGGAATTAAACCAACCATTTCGATCAGAATTATTTTTAATCAAGAATAATTCAAACCATTTTGGTTGGTTTAATAAAATCTAAACAATACTATTTTGGTTGGTTTTATTTTTATTAATTCTAAGCATTTTGATCAACTTTAAAATCATTATTTCTTAGTATATTTTTTAACACATTAAAATACCAAGTATTTGTTTTAATTAATTTTAATAATATATTTTTATTTTAAGTGTTTTATCTATTTATTTCTTGTTGCGTTTTGTTTAATAATATAAGCATATTTAAATAATAGGCTTAACGCATGAGCTTAAAACCTAATGATTTAAACCGTCGGTTAGTCAGAGAAATTGCAATCATATTAATAATTAAGATTGCACTTTTAATGACGATCAAACATATCTGGTTTGATGCACCGACTATTCCTAAAGATTTTGATAACCAAGTTGCTGAGCGTATTGCTGGCAGTCCTTCCCAAATCAAGGAGACACGTTGATGATTTCTGAAAGCGTGGTCGATCTTTCGCGGTTCCAATTTGCAATGACCGCGATGTATCACTTTATATTTGTACCTCTTACTCTCGGTCTAGCTTTTATTCTTGCCATTATGGAAACCACTTATGTGATTTCTGGTAAAGAAATTTACAAAGACATGACCAAATTCTGGGGCAAACTTTTCGGTATTAACTTTGCTCTAGGTGTAACCACTGGTCTGACTATGGAATTCCAGTTCGGTACAAACTGGGCGTACTACTCTCACTATGTCGGGGATATTTTTGGTGCGCCACTTGCCATTGAAGGATTGATGGCGTTCTTTTTAGAATCAACTTTTATTGGTTTATTCTTCTTTGGCTGGGATCGCCTTTCAAAAGTTCAACATTTAAGTGTGACATGGCTAGTTGCACTCGGTTCGAATTTATCTGCACTGTGGATTTTAGTTGCCAATGGTTGGATGCAAAATCCTGTAGGTTCAGAATTTAATTTTGAAACTATGCGTATGGAACTTGTAGATTTTGGCGCTTTGATTTTTAACCCTGTTGCTCAAGTAAAATTTGTTCATACTGTTTCAGCAGGTTATGTCACTGGGGCAATCTTTGTTTTAGCCATTTCGAGCTATTACTTATTGAAAAAACGTGATTTACCTTTTGCGCGTCGCTCTTTCGCCATCGCTGCAATTTTTGGATTAGCATCAACACTTTCTGTAATTTTACTGGGTGACGAATCAGGTTATGAACTGGGTGATGTTCAAAAAACTAAACTGGCGGCAATTGAGTCTGAATGGGAAACCCACCCAGCTCCTGCACCATTTACTTTGTTTGGTATTCCAAACCAAGAAGAGCAGCGCACTGACTATGCGATAAAAATTCCATACGCAATGGGTATTATCGCAACACGCTCATTGGATAAAGAAGTAACGGGTCTTAAAGACTTGATGGTTCAACATGAAGCACGTATCCGTAACGGTATGGTGGCTTATAGTGAACTTGAAAAACTTCGTGCTGGTGACCGTTCGCCAGAACTTATGGCTTCTTTCAAAGAAAATCAAAAAGATTTAGGTTATGGCTTACTTCTTAAAAAATATACTGAAAATGTAACTGATGCATCTGAAGCACATATTCAGGCAGCAACGAAAGATACGATTCCTAACGTAACAGCATTGTTCTTTTCTTTCCGTGCAATGGTTGCTTCAGGTTTCTTAATGCTACTTCTATTTATCCTTGCAACTTTTGCAGTAGCAAAACGCAATGCTGAAAATAAACCATGGCTACTTAAATTTGCACTGTTTGCTTTACCGCTTCCTTGGATTGCAGCACAAACTGGCTGGTATGTCGCTGAAGGTGGTCGTCAACCTTGGACCATTGGTGAAGTACTACCTACACACCTATCTGCATCAAGTTTAAGCACTGGTGATGTATGGGGTTCAATCATTGCATTAGCTGCGTTCTATACTGTGCTGTTGATTATTGAAATGTATCTAATGATCAAGTTCTCACGTTTAGGACCAAGTTCTTTACATACAGGTAAATATCACTTTGAAAAACTTGAAGCTCGACAAGCTCAAGCTGGGGAGGCTCAATCATGATCGAATATGAACTTCTCAAAATTATCTGGTGGGTTTTGGTTGGTGTCTTACTGATCGGCTTTGCCCTCACTGATGGTTTCGATATGGGCTCAATGGCATTGATGCCATTTGTAGGTAAAACAGATGACGAGCGTCGTGCAGCAATTAACACGATTGCTCCACACTGGGAAGGCAACCAAGTTTGGTTTGTCACTGCTGGTGGTGCCCTCTTTGCAGCTTGGCCAATGGTTTATGCTACAGCATTTTCTGGTATGTATTGGGCACTGTTACTGGTCTTATTTGCATTATTCCTCAGACCCGTTGGTTTCGACTATCGTTCTAAACTTGAAAATACCAAATGGCGTAATTCATGGGATTGGGGTTTATGCATAGGGGGTGCTGTACCTGCACTGGTGTTCGGTGTTGCCTTTGGTAATATGTTCTTGGGTGTACCATTTACCTTAGATGAAACTGTACGATCAACCTATACAGGTAGTTTCTTTGCGCTACTCAATCCATTTGCTTTAGTTTGCGGTATTGTCAGTTTATCGATGCTTTGTGCACATGGTGGCGCTTGGTTAATGCTTCGTACAGATGGCGTATTACGTCAACGCTCTGCAAAAGCAACTCAACTCATGGGTACAATCTTTTTGGTCTGTTTCTTAGCTGTTGGTGCTTGGCTCTACTTTGGTGGAATCGAGGGTTATACCTTAGTCAAACCATTTGATACAAATGCTGTGGCAAACCCATTAGCAAAAGAAGTTTTGACTACAGGCAACCATGGTTGGATGAATAACTATTCAACTTACCCGATCACAATACTTGCCCCAGTTTCAGCAATCTTGGGAGGCATCCTGATCATCTTCGGTGCAGGAAAAAATAAAGCAGGTATGAGCTTTACTGGTTCGACTCTGGCTGTAACAGGTTCAATTTTAACTGCTGGTTTTGCACTGTTCCCATTCTTAATGCCTTCCAGTATCAATCCTACTGTAAGCTTGACCATGTGGGATGCTGTATCCAGTAAAAATACCCTAACAGTAATGACCGTTGTAGCTTCAATTTTTGTTCCAGTGATTTTAGCCTATACCACATGGTGCTATTACAAAATGTGGGGCGTCATTACCAACAAACATGTTCAAGAGAACTCACACAGCCTGTACTAAGGCTGTGTCTAAGCAAATAGGAGAATATTATGTGGTATTTCGCTTGGATTTTAGGGATCTTGATGGCATGCTTTGCAGGTGTCTTGAGTGCCCTTTATATCGAACATCATCAAGATTTGGATGAGGAATAAACCATGGCAGAGATCGCAATGACAACAAAAGAAAGGAAGCCGAACAAGTTTGCAATGGCCATTTCGTTTTTGATGGCATTGCCACTTGCAGCAGTATTACTCATCCACCCTGGTGCAATGCTTGATGCCAATGGACACTACAACCATAGTGCCCTAATGATGGTCATGATTGGCATTTCAGGTGGGTTTATACATGGTGTAGGATTTCTGCCACAGTTTTGGTTATGGAAATGGTTGTTTAGCCCTTATGTGGCATGGCCACTTATGTTATGGGGCTATTACACTTGGTTCTTGACCTAATCTAAAAAACAATAAAACCCTGATTTATTCAGGGTTTTATTGTTTCATATCAACTCAAATCCTATCCGCTATGCTCTTTTTCATTTCAACCAAGTGTAAACCCACAATGGGGATACCTACATTTGCACTTAAAGGATAATCATCAATGTGCCCTGTTGATTGATAACCACGGCGCTCATAATATGCAATCAGCTCATGACGAACACTGAGCACCCACATTACAAAATGCGTTAAATCAGGATGAATAGACAGCATTTGATCACGCACATAATGTTCTGCAAAATCAAGTACCTTCTTACCAACCCCATGATTTTGCATTTTCGGTGCTATACAAAATGTACCAATTTCGACTTGGATTGGATTAAATGTTAAACCTATACAGCCCACGATCTCTTCAGCGTGCTCAACAACAAATAATTTGAAATGATCATCTGCCAACATTTGTGCCAATTGTTCGGCATTAATTCGAGCGCCAGTGACTATTTCTACTTCACTGGTCCAACTATTTTCCTGTTGTTGCCGATAGGCTGAATTGATCAAATTAATCAATTTCTGAATATCTAAAATTTGTGCAGTTCTAAATTTAAGTGAGTGTTTCATTGAATTTTAGGTCTATCATTTTATTGTGAGCAAATGACTTTATAAAACCTAATGACTATTTTGGAAAGCGGTTTTGAAGAGTAATCTTCAATCGTAGATTTGAATAGAAATATTAAGATCGGATATCTTCTTTAAACAAGAAAATAATTCCTTTAATCAATCAACTCTTAAAAAAAGACCATCGAGATGGTCTTTAATATTATCTAAAAAATTTCTGCTGTCATAAGCGTCTGCGAAGTGTCAATTGACGCTATTGATCAGCCAACCAAGTCATAAACTTTTGACGTTCTGCTTTGCTTGCTTTTTGCCAAATTTGAATCAATTGTTGATCAGCAGCATTGCTATTGGTTACAGCTGGTACACTTTTTGGCGAAGCATTTGAAACAACTGCGTGAGATGGCGCGGTATATACTGGCGCAGGTTGATTCACAGGCGCTTTATTACTTGAGGTTAAATCAATCACACGCCCAAATACGCCAGAACCAAACCAAGGTTTTGCTTCAGTATTGGCACCTGTTTGTTGAACCACGAGTCGATTATTATTGTCTAAAATTGCAATCGTTGGCTGTTCTGCATATTTTTTTGCATCATCAAAGTTATTTGGAGCACCCACCAGAGCCAACTTGTAATTTTGCCCATCTTTTAAATCAGGTGCTGTAATCGTGACCACACCTGATTTTAAAATATCGTGTTCACCATTTAAATGCTCAAAATATTGCTGATAACGTACACTCACAGCAGTCTGACCGGGATCAACTTGATACTCGTTCTTTTTACGAATCAAACCTGAATTGACTTCTTGATCATTCACAGCCAATACAACAATTTCTTCTGGCGCAGATAGCGTAACTGCTGCAAAAACTGACCCACTCAACATTAAACCCAATGCAGCAATTCCGTATTTAAATGCCATGTTGCTCTACTCTTATGTCAAAAATATGTAAAATTTATTGCACTATGCAATGTGGTGATGACAGTTTTATGACAACAACTGGCGTTTTATCATGAAGCTTAAATCTTTGGTTTTTTATTTTTATTTATAGGATTCATTTTTTAGTCACCATATTGATCAAAAGCATCTGATTTGACAGAGATTTATCCAAAGTCTATGTCAATATAAAATCGATTTTTGCTTAAAATATTGAATCTTTATTTGACTTGTAAAATGGTAATTTTATCCTTATGCAATTTATCACAACACTTTAAATGATCATACCGACCATATTTTTTAAAAGTGACAGTTTTCATTACAGTGATTTAAAAATCAGAACAATTTATCGCAAAAATACAACAGCTCTATCGGGTATGCGACATAACAATTGATTTTTGGCATCTACAGCATATATCTGATCTTGTATTCATCTGAAATAATACCGCTCATCCCTTTGTCCTAAAAACACATGTCAAAGCTATATTGACTCTACTATAAGTAAACAGGAGCTTCGTGTACAAATATTCGAACAAAGAAGTTCATCATTCTAACAAAAACAACAGGGATATATTCACTATGGAACAGAAACCTACTCCTCGATATAAAGCGATATTAACGGCTTGTATCATCGGCATAGCTTCAATTTCAGCAACATCAATCACAACTCAAGTGGTGGCAGCAAACAGTAATGTAACTTCGATTACACCAGCCCAGCTTTCAAGTGTTGCCTATAGCATGAATGCCAATATGGCACAGCGTAATTTGACAACATCTGAAAGAACTCTGTATCAGCAATTGTATAATATCGCCAATAGCCAAAATTCATTATACAACCCATCTATTTTTTCAATCGTTCAGCAGTACGAAAATGTTCGCAGCAAAATCCGTCAACAATTTGCAGTCGTACAACAGTTGGCTGAGAATACCTACGGCACCCGTGCCCAACAGAAAGTTTTACTGGCAACCAATGCATTTATCTTGATGTATTACGATGCACTCAGTCGGAACAATCCCAAATTTTATTGGCCAAATCTAGGAGTCTTCGTCGCTAATGATGTACGTTCTACATATGCATTGAGCTATTCTTTATCCAATGCCTTAGATCCTTTGAATGTCAAAAACGGACAAAATGTTGTCATTGCTGGAATGCCAATCCCAACATTGCAATCGACCATCACCAAAGCCAATAATGAGTTAATTCAAGGACAAGCCAATGTGATGGCAGATATCGGTGGGCTAAGTGTCATGCATCAGCATTATGATTCAACAATTTTGGCACAACAGCTCAGTGGCTACGGTGCAAACCTGTCTCAAGCATTTAAATTACAGAAACTTGCAGATGAGGAAGCATTGCGATCTGGAATTTACTCATCACAGTTTAAAAAGCTCGCAACCAATGCTGCTATCAGTTTTGGCATACATGAACAGGAAAAAATTTTACAACCGATGTGGGACAAGCCTTTGATGCGAGACTTTGCCAACATCAACAATTTTATGCTGTCATTAAGCCTAGAGAATTTGGGCTTAAGGGGGGATATTTTTGTTGGGGTAAATAAATTTAAACTGATTTTTACACCTTATCTCATTATTCGCGCACCCTTTACTGCCACAAATCTCGCCAATTTACAGCATCGAATCGCTATTGCTCGTAATGGCTTCAACGTCTTAAACGAATGGAAACAAAATATCTTTTTTGCACCGTGGATTCCGATTTATCAAGCACAGATTGGTCGAGGTGAAGGATTGTACCAGCCAATAGGCGCGAGATAACAATTAGCTCACTGTGCATAACATTACATTTTTTTCAAAGCGACTACATTTTGAGCACAATTCTTGCTTGTTTAAATGGGTGTATATCGCACAATAAAAAATACTCAACAGAAAAGAGGTGCAACATGATTTTTAAAGACCATATTGTCCGTGTTGAAAATATCAAGACGATGCAAATGCTAAATGATGCAAAAATAGACCATCAAGTGATTGCATTGTTTATGACCTGTGAAGGTATTCCTTTATCCACAGAAGACGTCAGCTGTATTTTAAGACAGTATGATTGCCTAAGACAGCACAAAGTTTCAGCCCAAAAGGCGAAAGCTTTGTTGCAGGCTAAAATGGAGCATTTTGAGGACTCAAAATTACCTTGCCCTGCTGCTTATTAGTTTATATCAGTATGAGCGTCGCACTTTAACCCAACTTTTAGTGGCAAATAGAATTCAGCTTGTATTTGCCACTTTCATAAAAAACCGTTTAATACTGACAACCTCAATACTGTTATTTTTGCAAAGTGATGATGAATATTTGGTTTTCAATATGATAATGCAACCCTGATTGCTGCATTTTTTCTTCTAATAATTCAGAATGGTCAATACATTTCAAAGCGACTCGTTGACCAATATAACGATTTTCGATTGAATTAATTTGAATCTGTCGAACTGTCCTCAGTGGAAAAATACCATAACGACATTCAATGTAATTTGGTGTTGGAAAAATTAAAAAATGATCCCATACTGATACTTCTAATGTATCAATCAGTTGAATGCGATAATTAAGATTTAATCTTTCAATCTCATTGAAAAGCAATACGATTGCATCCATCATCATCAGATATGAATATTTTATAAAACATTCATTTTAAGCAATCAGCTTTCCTCAATATAGATGTGTATAATGAAAAATCCTCAATAATTTTGTATTTAGCCCTATATGCTTCAAATTCTACAGAAACAGCTTGATGAAAGTACATTTTGCCCACTGTGTCAGGCAAGTATGTATTATGTCGAGGCTGAGGAGTTTGAAAAAGACGTTCACTTCCATCAGTGCAGTCATTGTCATCATCAAGTGTTCCCCAATAATCAAGGCAACTGTCATTGTGAAACGTGTCAAAATAAACGACGTAAATTGATTAAAGAAACGCGCCTGCAAGAAACAAGAAAACTCAAAAGAAAAGATGATTTTGAATTGGGCTTAGATCAACTCAGCTTTTTACATAAGTTATTTTTATTGAGTATTTTAGACAATCAAGTACATGAAAATAGCCAACATCAAGAGTTTATTGATTGGGAAATCATTAAATATCATTCAATTACACCCAACTATTATTTTCAAAGTCAACTTCTCAATCAGTTGATTAAAGAAAACGTTCTTGTGCCAAAAGATTTTAGTGATGATGCACATCAATACTATATCAATGTCCGCTTAGATGGTTATTCCGAACCCAGCCTCTTTAGCATTACCACACAGCTTCGCCATTGGTTTTATGAAAATTTAAGTCAAGGTATACCATTCAGACATTCAGAAGAAGTCAAGAACACACTCTACGTGTTGTTATATCAAGAAATCGTGCAATTTACTCAACATTATTGTCGTACTTGGGGAATTCAAATTTCGGGCAATAAGAACTTCCAAACATTTTGTTATCGACTACTTGATGTTTTGGCTGTAGGGCAAATTTTCTATTTGATTCAGACCGCTTTGGAATATTTATATCAGAAAAAAGCCTTGCAAATCCGAAATGAAAATTTTATTAACACCAATATTTTAAAAAAAACCGTTCAGCAATATCGTGAACGTGCTGTCGCAGAAAAATGGGAAACATCGACGCTACCTCGCCCACCCAACATCCCTTTAAGTCGCATGAGTGAAATTCTGTTTTATCATTTTTTAGGTTACGATGAAGGAATTTTCTTCCAACCAGTCTGGAAGTCTTGGAAAAAGATTGAACCGCGCTTAAACTTTTATTCACAAAAACGCTGTATGTACTGTGGTTCAAATGAACTCACTGTTGAATATGATGCACAAAATTACGTGACACTGCTCTGTCGAAACTGCAAGCATCAAGATCACTACTTTACGCAGTAAGGACTTTATATGAATCATCCTGAAAATATTACCCATTCTCAAACGGATCAACTTCATATCCAGACTGATGTTATCTTACAGAAAGTTGTGGATGCTTGGACAGAATTACAAACCCAACAACCGTTGGTACACTGCATTACCAACAGCGTTGCAGCCAATTACGCAGCCAATATTTTATTGGCGGCTGGTGCATCACCTGCAATGATTGATAATCCCTTTGAAGCAGAAAGTTTTGCCTCTATTGCAGCGGCATTGAGTATTAATCTTGGAACACCAACATCTGAACAAATGCAAGCCATGCAAATTTCAGCACAGACTGTTGCAAATAAAAATACGCCTTGGGTACTTGATCCTGTGGGTTATGGTCCATTTCTAAAATGGCGTAGTGAAATGGTCGATCAATTGGTTTTACTTCATCCGACTATTATTCGTGGCAATGCATCTGAGATCAGTGCGCTCGCAGGCAACCAAGTTGAATCCAAGGGTGTTGATAGTGCAGTGTCAAGTAATGAGGTTTATTTACAAGCTCAAGCGCTGTTAAATCATTGTGAATGTGTTGCAATTTCTGGTGAATCCGATTTCGTCCTTTCAAAAGAACTTCATCATGTGATTCAAATTAATGGGGGAAGTTTTTTACAGCCTAAAGTTACGGCGACAGGTTGTGCTTTAGGTGCTTTAATTGCGGCATATAGCGCTGTGACCACTCCAGCAATTGCCACTATTTCTGCACATATTCACTTTGCCATTGCTGGAAAATTGGCTTTTGAAAAAGCCTCGGCTGTAGGAAGTTTTAATGTGGCGTTCCTCGATGAAATTTACCAAATGAGTGCCAATAAAATTTGGGAATACAGTGATATTCAAGTATTAGGTCTCTAAATTAATCTGAAATTGATTAGAGGATAATACTGAACAGCATTTAGAAGATTTAATTGCATATTTGTCTAGGTTTGATCAGCAACCATTTATTTTGTTTGGAAAAAACTGCAACTTAAAACTTTCATGACTTTATCCTACTGAAATTGCAGAGCTTGCCACAATTTTGCAAGCAGACTTTACCAAAGAGCATGGACTATATCATTTCTATGGCTATTTATCAGATGATCGTTTTCTTTATTTTAGGTGCTGGTTAATTCTTACAGGAAAAGAATTTTTTGAGGGCACATTGCATGAGATTGAAAACTTCGTCAGTTGTACTGTTTGAATAAATTGCTCAATTAAAGCGTGAATAAAAAATGGGGCTTATCGTTAAGCCCCATGATTGATCATTTTTTTACAAATACTTTCTTATAAATTTCTCTCGGCATTTCAGCAAATTCCACACAGAGCTGAATTTCCAGACCTTGAGCTGAATAATCTTGAAACGACTGTAAAAATTGTGACAGATTTTCCGTCATTAAATTTTTTTGTTCTTCACTGCGTCCGCTTAAACCTTGTAAACGAACAAAGATGAATGCTTGTTGATTGTCTCCAAAACCGATCAGATAATCTGAAACTGATTGAATACGCGACTTAATATCATGTGCATCGCTGACTAAGCCCGTATCAAACAAAGCATGATTTAAACCCAACATCAATTTCTTTTGATCTAAATTCTGAATATTGTCTGAATAATCAATAAACATTTGTGGCATCGTATTAACCATATGAAAATATTATAGATTAGTATTCAGTATAGCATCCCTACTCTAGAAACTGTAAAATTAACGCAAATTTATAACTTTAGTTGTATATACTTCATTAAAAAATAAGCAAAAATTTAGATATAGTACTATTATCAAAGCATTGGTTATCAAATTTTTGCTTAGAATTCTCCACTCCCAAAATCTTGTTGAATGTAACTTTCTGATCGTTGCATCATATTCATTAATTTTTATATCACTACCACGACGTATACACGACCTCATAACCAAGGCAGGTATACTGAACGAAAAAATAAATTTAGCGCCATAATAACTTCGGAATAAAATGACATTTCTCATCTAACCAACATAGTTTTTCTTGAGTTTCCAATCGATCATGAAGTCCCATTAAATGTAAAACATAACGGTCTAAATCACTGGCATCGACAGGTCTTTGGCTACTTATTCCCTTTTTCGGCATTTGATCATACCAAATCAGGATTGGTACACGATAACCTGCTTCTGTATCCGAACTATGACCTGCATAATTGAGCTCATGACCCACTTGATTTCCATGATCAGATAAAAAAGTAAATGATCTAAAATCAGCCCTTTTGGACAAAAGCAAATCAAACAGTTTAGAAACAATCCAATCTTGATAAAGGATACTATTATCGTATTCATTACGTTTTAACTGAATAAAATGATTGATTTTATTTTGCTCTAGCGTCCTTTCAACTTCATCATTTGTCGCATCATTAAATTTAGAAAACTGTTCAGGATAACGTAACTTATAATTTGGGTGTGAACCAATCAGATGTAGAATAATGAGCTTACGAGGCGTTGGATCATCTAACGCAGCTTTATAAGCTGGAAGAATATTTTCATCCAATGAACGACTGCTCCGACCGGACTGTTTATTGATAAAAACCACTTCGTCGGCATAGTTTGCAAATAATGATGAGATATAAACATCATCTTGATTACTGATCCAATACACCTTGAATCCTGCAGCTTTTGCATAGCCCATAATATTTTCTGGTGCTTGGTCATCCATCGCATTGCGTGTGCCATCATTAAATAAATAACGTAGCGATTGAATGGTAGAAGATGCAGGCGAATAACCTCGACAAAATACTTTGAACTGCCCACTACGTTTGCTTAACTCAGGTGTTGTATTTCGAGGATAACCACATAAGCCAAAATTAAAACTGGTAATACTGTCTGTTAAAACCACTGTATGGGTTTGCTGTTCAGCAAACGGTTTACGTCTATCCAATCTTTTTTTTGCATTGAACGTCCAAGTTTGATGTATATGATGGTGTTGTGAAACACGTGACTGAAAATCTTTAATTTTGCCATAATATCCATGCCAATAAGGTAGCGGATGTAAAGCAAAAGAAGGTTTTAGCACATAACTGACCACACACAGTAATATCAAAAAACCGAGGATTGAGCGCACTACTACACGCATTGGATAAATATGGTAATGTGGCTGATCAAAATATTTAAATAAGACTAAAAGATACAATCCCAATGTGGTTAAAAAACACAACAGCAAAAGCCCAAACAGTCCTGCATGTTGTTGCATGAACTCTAAACTTTCATTGAATGTGGTATTTGCAATCGACTCAACTATTAAATAGCCTTCTGCATCACTGTTAAATAACCACCAGCTCAGTGAAAGTAAGGTTGTGTGCAAGAAAAAAATAAACCACCAAAGTATCGCGGATATTTTCCAAAACAACTTTGACTTGCTACTCGCTTGGAAGCATAACCAAACACCAGGCATTGCTAAAAATGCCAAACGTAAACTATCCGCCCAGCTTCCAGCAAAGCCCAATGTGAAAAAAACAATCAAGACAGGCAACAGCAAATAAAATGCAAAAAACCATCGTTGTATATCTATCGGCAGTTGATTAAATCGGCGCATTGCACTTAAACGCTTCAAACTTTGAAAAAATAATGTTGAACGAGAGCAGCAACACCAATCGTTAAGAATACCAGTGCACCAATTTTATGAATCAATGAAATTGGAAGTTTTTCTGCAAGTTTGTTGCCAATAAATACTGCTGGAGCATTCACCAACATAATTCCCAAAGTAGTCCCTACTGTCACCCAGCCGATACTGTCAAAACGAGCAGCTAAAGCAACTGTTGCAATTTGGGTTTTATCCCCAATTTCTGCCAAAAAGAACAGCAGAAATGTTGCACCAAATACACCATATTTTTGCCATTTATTGATACTTTCGAATTCATCCCCCAACTCATCAGGAATAAGCATCCATATCGCCATCCCAATAAATCCTAATGAAACAATCCATAACAGTACAGTTGGACTCAATACCGTGGTGATCCACTGACCCAATATGGCTGAAACACCATGATTGACAAGTGTGGCTAAAAAAATCGCCAATAGAATGGGAATGGGTTTTCGAAATCGTGCAGACAGAAGCAGAGCTAAAAGTTGAGTTTTGTCACCCATTTCAGATAAGGCAACAACAGCAAGAGAGATAAGGAAAGCAGACATCATAATACTTTTCTCTGGCTAGCAATAATTCCCAATGATTTATAACTCTAGCTAGCCAAAGCAGAGTAACAAATCAAAGGTCTTGCCAACAAAAAGAAATTATGATTAAAAAGATCTTTTGGTTCTTTGCTATGATGACCATGCCCATTTGAGCAATTATGTTGACCATCACCTTTTTCCCCGAAGTAAAAAGCGGCTACTCCCCAATGAAGTTTAGCTATCGTGAAGAATACTTGAGCAATTTTCAAACATAATTTTGCGATATCAAAGTTTCCCATTTGATCTAGCATTGCGAGCCTGCAATAGTAGGTTTTTACTCGATCTGTGCAACTTATAGCATCTAAGATGCAACGATTGAGTTGATGATCAATTCTAAATTTTCATCATCATCAAATTGTTCAAAAGAAACACTTCAATCTATTCATGTTCGCGCATGATAAAATGAGCACAACTGAAAGCTGAGATTATCATCCTTCATATGCTTATATTCTGGGAATATTGCAATATACGAATTGAGTAATTTTTCTCAACCTTATTCATACTTCCATCATTAGAAGGATTTTTATTCGACAAATAGTAGGGCTAAACGCACTTGGTCATATCCCATTTTAGGGCTGGTCAACTCTACGATTGGGCGTAATTTTATCGCACCATCATCATTAAAATGACTTGGATCTTGCCGTTTCATTAATTTTTTATAAATGGTCCGTATTTTCTCGACCACCTCTTCACCCGGATTAGCAACAGAAATATCAAGCCCTTGTTCCTTATGCAGTCTCGCCAAATGATTGATGATTGTTGCTGGGGTTAAACCTCGCTCAATGGCAATATCTTGAATTTCGTAGCCACTTTCAAACAACTCACGCGTTTCGTCCAATGTGGCTGAAGCATAGTTGGCTTTACCGTTATTACGCGCCAATTTTTTTTCATTGCGTTCTATTTCAGTGGCATTCAATGTCCCACCACAATGGCGAATAAAAGCATTATGTTGGGGGGTTAAGTCAACCTCCGCATAGTGCTGTTCAGCTTCACTGGAAAGCTCTTGAAAACGACGATCTGCTTTGATTGCCAAACTATCAAGTTCTAATGCTTGATCGTTGAAGCCAAGCAATCTAAGCCCCTCAATTGATTTTAACCGTGACAAAGCAACATAACCTTGCCCTTTTTCAAAAGTATGACTCAAATTAATTTCAGCAGCTTCTAAGGTCATGCCTTGTGATTTATGAATAGTAATTGCCCACGCCAAACGCAATGGAACTTGTTGTAAACTGGCAATCGTTTTACCGCCTTCATTGTCCACTGACCAAGTTTCAGGAGCGACCAATAAAGTTGTTCCATCGGTCATTTTCACCTTGGGCAACATCCCCATTTCATCATCTTCTTCAAAACCAATCACTTCACCTAAACTGCCGTTGATATATCCCATGTCAAAATTATTTTTAACAAACATGACTTTGGCATGTTTTTTTAATGTCAGTTCTTCAGGCGCACGAACTGAAGATTTTAATGTTTCTATCAGCTTTTCGTTCCCATCTGTCACTGCAACGAATTGATGATCATCACCCTCGATTGCATTTAAATGCTGAAAATTGATGCTATCCACATCCATGTTGTGCGTATATAAACGGGTGAACGTTTCACCTATATCTTGATGACGCGTATTTTGTAAGGCTTGAATATGTTGTGGCTGAATATTCTGTGCACGAATTGCATTGAGAATATCATTGAGTGCAGAATCATCTTGACGATGCTGTTCAGTCAAATAACAGACCCGAAATTTTGCCTCAACCCATGCATTAGACATAAAACAAAATTTATCACGATTCAGCTCATTATTTTTTCCTACAGGCGGAAGCTGAAAAAAGTCGCCGGCAGCAATCACTTGAATTCCACCAAAAGCATCATCAGATTCTTTAAAATATTTCAAAACTTGATTGACCAAATTTAACTGTTTGGCATGTAACATTGAAATTTCATCAATAATCAATACTTGAGCATTTTCCAGATGCTCTTTGAGATATTTACGCTCTTTCATCCGCTTCAAATCATCGTCTGAAAGCGTATCTTTAATACCTATACCAGCCCATGTATGAATGGTCATTCCATTCATATGCGTCGCCGCAATCCCTGTAGAGGCTGTAATTGCGACAGGTACTTTACGGACTTTTAAATAATTGATGTATTGATTCAACGTATAGGTTTTTCCTGCACCAGCAGAGCCAGTCAAAAAGACATTTTCACCCGCTTTCATGAGTTTGAGTGCAGTTTCTTGTTTCATAACAGCCTTGAATTACCTTAACAGGATGGGACGGCTATAGCCTAACGATTTTTAATTAAAAAGTTAAGCCCAAAATAGCTTAGAAAAAAGAATAGACCCTGTTGATGATGTTTATAAGTTACCGAGTTCTTCATTCGGTTGAATACTACTTTTCCATTTTAAATGTTGATTCACATTTTCGATAAATGCCAGTGCCTTGCTTATATAAGATTGATCTGGAATATGATTATTAGGCAAGCGAAGTTGATCAAAGCTCAACTGCCCTAATTTATAGTAACAACCTAAAGTCATGACTTGATTGGGTTCAGCTATATTTGACATATGGAATGCTGCATATTCACGCTCCACTATTCTTGTGCTGTAGGAGACAGCTAAACAATGTTTGAAAACGACTGACTCTTGAGTAATTCGTTGTAGACTGTTGAGTTCCTCATAACACCAATCTTCAAAATAAATCTTTTGCATCGGCGCAATGCGATCCCACGAATCCACAGTAATTTTTTCTTTGAGTTTCGACATTGTCGTAACAAGATCATTGTGCAAATGCCATCGCTTCGCTTGTTGATAAAGACCAGACCAAGTCACATTACGTTCGATTTCATGATGCGTATTAAATAAATGCATCACATAGTCCAGAACAAAACTGTCATAAATACTATAATGCGGCATTCGATCGGTATTGATATGTTTAAACTTCTTACGAAAATCATCTACCTGAATATTATGTTCGCGCATTTGAATAAAAAAATCAGGATGTTGCTGTAACTGAGGATCGATGAATCTGATTAATGGCGCAGGTAATTGATTGGCAATATGCTGAACAAACAACATAAATGCCTGAACAACACGACTGATTTTGACAAATATTTTCTTATAAGATTGGGCTTGATCACCAAGGATCAATGTAGCGAAATCCAACCATTCTTCGATATATAAATAAGAATTTGAAATCAACTTGTGCTGTGATTTATGTTCACTGACCGATTCTATAAAGCGGTAGCGGCTATTTTTGGGATGATTTTGCCATTCATTTGTAATGGCAAATGAATGACATTCTATTAAGAATAACCGTGCAGCACTATTTTCAAAATATTTTAATACAGCCAATATTACTTCAGGAGAGATTTTTGAAGTATCAATGAGGCTTAATACCGTGATTGTCACTCTAACGTTTACATCTGTAATATGCCGACTAATCCAATCATTAACCTGTTCATTTTGTTTATATAGCCAATTCACAGTACGTTTTAAAGCAAATATCGGCAATTTTACAAGTTGATCCAACTCCCAATATTCATCCTCTGACTGCAAAAAATGTTGTTTATTCAATAAGTCCTGATACTGCCAAAAACCACGTTTCATATGCTTGGCATATGCCAGCATTTGTGGAAACTCTTGTGCATGTTTCGACAATAATTGATAACTTGTAAAATATTGCTCAATCTCGCACAAACGTAATGACTCGGGGTGAAAAACTTTAAAAATCCGAAAAAAATGTTTGGGTAGAAACTGGTCTAATGCAAAAATAGCCTGATAGAATTTTGGAATAAATTGCTGGATAGATAAGAACGTTTGCCCCAAGACAGAATTAATCAGCAATAAATGCTTAATATTAATTTCCACACTTAACGGAATAGCTTTACCATATTGAGCAAAATCAGAAATGTAAGCATGATCAAAATAGTTATAATGGATTAAAATTCGATCAATCTGCTCAGCATCTGCTTGATTGATATTATACAAATACTGCTCTACTCTGTTTTCACCATCAATCCAATCAAAGATCTGCTCAATCAATGTTTGACGAAGAATTTGTGCTTTGGTTTTTAAATCAGTGGGATGAATTTCATCATAAGATTTGGTATAAAAAAATACCTCTTGCGACACATATTGAATCAGTCGCTTAGGATAATGCGGTGACTCAGATAAATGTGCCAGCTTATCCTGATCAAACTCAAAAGACAGCCCTGCTGTCTCATCAAATTTAATCTGCAATAATTGGTTGGCTATACCGAGTTTGTGCTGTGCATGATCAAATTGGAAAAAGTTATCTGCATTCACCGCTTTTAAATAGTGAAGCTGATCAAGATAAATACGCTCTAAGCTTGCTGAAACTTGAATTAATTCTTGTGCAGCAAGTTGGTGTCTGTTTGGCAGCTGATCTTGAACTGTCTGCACCATAATCTGCTTAATCCATCTCTTTAAAATTCTATCGAGTTGAATATTCTATGCGAACCATTTAACAAAACAAATCGTATTAGATTATCTTTTGCAAAAGTTTGTTAAGTCTCTGTGGAGAATTTCACAAACGATTTACATTGTGGGTTTAAACGAAAAGGGTTCTGCTATTTTGAACAGCAGAACCCTTTCAAGCAACAGTGGCAATTCTGACAGAATTTCAAATTAAATGTTTACAGTTTCATTAAGAATGTACTGGTTTGATTCCCATACGATCCTCGATCAAATCGTAACACCATTGGAAAATAAAGGTATAGATTAAAATACATGTGGTCATCCCTAAGTCCAATAGGACCGCCTGCCACAATGTCATATCCATTGCATAAGCAACCATTGGAATAGTCGCCAACATCAAGCCACCCTCGAAACCAATGGCATGTAGGATACGCACGCCAATAGTACGTTTAAGCTTTCTTTTATGCTCAAATTTCTCGAAGAAATGGTTAAAAATCATATTCCAAACTACAGATGTCACAGCCATAGCCACACCCAATACACCTGTAACTTCCATTGGAACTTCAAAAATAAAACTTAATGCAATCGCTATGATCACCAATAGGATGATTTCATAGCTCAATGCATGAATAATCCTTCTTTTGGAAATCATCATTTAAAACTACTCTTTTTGTTTCGACTGTTGCATTATATTTTTATAATATTGATCAATCGAGTCAGATTCTTTCAATTTTATTGAAAGATTAACTTTATTCTGTTTGCGATATTTCTTTCATTTTCACATGATCTCATTTACTAATGGCGGTCCAATATGAATATCAATCAAGAACAGTTGATGATTTTTAAAACAGTCATGGAAACGGGTTCTTTTTCTGCTGCCTCAAGACAGCTTGGAAAAGTTCCATCTGCGGTCAGCATGTCGATCGCCAACTTAGAAATTGATTTAAATCTTAAACTTTTTAAACGGGTCGGACGCGAACCTATACCAACATCACAGGCACAGCTTCTATATGAAAAAACCGAACAACTTCTAATTGAAATGAATCAATGGAAACAACAAGCAATTGCCCTCAGCGAAGGTTTGGAATCCTCACTGAATATTGTGGTGGTTTCAGAGTTGGTACATACCGATTGGACCGAATATATTGCATTGCTTGCTCAACAGTTTCCAAGTTTACAAATCAACATTTTTTCTGCGCCACAAGAAGATGCACTTAAAATGCTTATGAATCAAACAGCGCAATTGGCGTTGATGTTTGAACGTGAAATGTTAGAAAGCCGCGAACAATTTGTTGAGTTAAAAAAAGAAGCTTTAGTGCCTGTATCTGCAATCAATCACCCTCTATCTGCCCACTCAAAAGTAAGTTTTGAACAAATATTGCAATCCAGACAAATTGTAGTCGCCAGCCGAGATCGCACGATTAAACCCGAGTTACTCTATTCTAAAAATTACTGGCGCACAGACAATCATCACTCAGCTTGTTCGCTGATCTTAAAGGAATTAGGTTGGGGAGTACTTCCCTTAGAAATGTTTAATGAAAACCCAGAGCTCAAACATAAGTTAAAAATACTTGATTTGCTCGATTTCACACCAAAATTTGAATATTTTGTTGATTTGGTTTGGAGTCGTGAGAGTAATTTAGGTTCAGCTGCTCGTTTTTTGATTAATCACATTCGAAATCAAAGAATTCATACAAAATAATATGTCTTTCAGTACATTTTCCTATTTTGCTGAAATGGCATTGTGTTATAACTAAATCACAAATATTTTAACTAAGAAATAACCGGTAATGACTCAATCTGCATTAGACCAATTAAAACGCTTAACCACTATTGTTGCTGATACAGGTGATTTAAACGCTATTCAACAATTTCGCCCGCTAGATGCAACGACTAACCCTTCACTGATTACAGCTGCCGCACAACAGCCTGAAAGTCGCACCTTGATTGAAGATGCTTATGCACAAGCTAAACAAGAAGGCTATGCACTTGATGAACTGGTCGAACGCACCATTGATATTCTGACGGTAAAACTCGGTGTAGAAATTTTAAATCTTGTCGAAGGACGAGTTTCTACGGAAGTTGATGCGGCACTTTCTTACAATACCGAAGAAACAATTGCGAAAGCCAAAGAACTATTGGCGCTGTATCAAAGCTACGGAATCAATCAAGATCGAATTTTGATTAAAATTGCATCTACTTGGGAAGGTATTCAGGCGGCTAAAGCACTTGAAGCAGAAGGCATTCATTGTAACCTGACTTTATTATTTGGTTTACATCAAGCCAAAGCATGTGCTGACGCTAAAGTCACGCTGATCTCTCCATTTGTTGGGCGTATTTTAGATTGGTATAAAAAAGCTGAAAATGTTGACAGCTACCCGATTGAGAAAGATCCGGGTGTACGCTCTGTCAAACAGATTTATCACTACTACAAACAGAACCAAATTAAAACAGAAGTTATGGGCGCAAGCTTCCGTAGCGTAGATCAAGTTCTAGGACTTGCTGGTTGTGATTTACTGACTGTTGCTCCTGCACTGCTTGAAAAACTGGAAAATGATCAACGTACAGTAAGCGCTCAGTTGAACCATGAACAATCACATCAAGATCAACCACATCAAGAAATTTCTAAAGCTGAATTTAAACAGCAACTCGAATCAGACTTGATGGCATTCCAATTATTACAAAGTGGAATTGATGGCTTTATTAAAGCCCGTGAACAATTGGCTTTATTGTTACGCCAATCCTTTGGGCTTGAAGCTGATTTTATTGATTGAGTTTCAATCATTGACAGTGTTTAAAATGCACTAAAATTGCTCACATTCTAAAGCCGAGTTTGTTATCATAAGCACTCGGCTTTTTTTATTCGCTTTTCTTAAACTGTGAGAATATTGTGTTTGGTATTACGGATGTCGTGACATATATATTAGGGACAATTTTTATCGTCATTCTCCCGGGTCCAAACTCGCTCTATGTGATGTCCATTGCGTCAAGATTTGGGATTAAAATAGGCTATATCGGCGCGTTTGGTGTTTTTACTGGTGATTTAATCCTGATCCTTTGTACCGTATTGGGTGCTGCATCCTTATTACATGCCTTTCCTTGGTTATTTGTAATTCTTAAAGTTGTGGGCGCGACTTATTTATCCTATCTAGGAATTCGATTATTAATTGCCAGTGTTAAAACTTGGCGTAGCACACCACAAACGATTCAATCAGATGCTCTCTCATCAACCACGACTGAACAATTTCATCCTTTTCGCACAGCATTGACGATCAGCTTGTTAAATCCGAAAGCGATTTTATTTTATTTGTCTTTTTTTGTGCAATTTGTTGACCCAGATTATCCTTACCCAGCGCTAAGTTTTGCTGCTCTTTCTGTGATTCTACAAATCATTAGCATGAGTTATTTAACCATTTTAATTTTTTCTGGGGTTAAACTCGCAACCTTCTTTAACACCCGCTATAAAGTTGCGGCAGGATGTGTTGCAGCGGTCGGTCTATTGTTTTGCGCCTTCGGTATAAAGCTCGCAGTTTCAACCATGTAAAAGCATATAATGTGTTAGGTACGCTTAAATTTAAAGCGTCTTACACATTGGGTCTATACACATTTTATAAATGGCTTGCTTTGAAGGTTAAAATTGAGCATTACTTTGTTTATAATGCAATAATGGGGTTAAACAAAAAAAGTAGTTAAGCAAAGTGAAGCATCGCCTAAGTCAGGATCAAGTAATGTTAATGTGTAGATTTGCTTGATCATAAAAAGCTTGAATTATCCAGCAATGATAATAAATTCAATTTTTCTATTTGCTTTTGATATTAAATTCTAATTAACGCTGTCAGCTTTAAAATGATCCATGTATGATGGATGCATTTTCAACCATTCAATCAAATTTAAAAGCAAGGGATCATGCAAAAGCTTCTCCAAGACTTCTCAGTACCTGCCGTATTTGCAGGCTTTATTACTTTCCTTATCGGTATCAGTGTTTCAGCTGTTTTAGTGATCCAAGCTGCACAATTACTTGGCGCGAATCCAGAACAAATTACCTCTTGGTTTTGGGCATTAGGTCTAGGTATTGGTCTCTCAGGTTTAATTCTGTCTTGGAAATTTAAATATCCTGTTGCAACCTCATGGTCTACTGCTGCACTCGCATTAATCATAGCAACAGCAAGTGGTTATTCACTTTATGAAGCAATTGGCGCTTTTTTAGTATCAGGTTTGCTTACAGCTGTACTTGGATTTTCAGGTATTTTTGAAAAAATCATCAATTATATTCCACAAAGTCTGACCAGTGCGATGTTGGCTGGAGTATTGCTAAAATTTGGAATTGCCTTATTTGCCAGCATGCAAAATGACTGGGCTTTTATCCTCAGTTTATTGGCAGTATATGTGATTACAAAGCGCTTATGGGCTCGTTATTGCATTGTCATCACTGTGATTGCAGGGATTATCATCTGCCCCTTCTTTATGGAGTTTCATGTTCCAACGCTTCACTGGGGATTAGCAAAACCTGTATGGATGATGCCTGAATTTACATGGTCAGCAATTTTAGGGCTAGCGCTACCACTATTTGTGATCAATATGGCATCTCAATACTTACCTGGGATAGCGATGATTAAAAGTTATGGCTATCAACCGCATGTCAATCAGTTAATAGGTTGGACTGGAACCGCTCAAACATTACTTTCACCTTTTGGCTGCTATACCGTGAATATTGCTGCAATCAGTGCCGCAGTAAGCCTAGATGATCAAGTGCATCCTGATCCATCTAAACGATATATTGCTGGTATGAGTTGTGGATTTTTCTATATTTTAATGGGCTTGTTTGCTGCAACCTTAACCAGCTTGTTGATGTCGTTCCCGCACTTATTTATCGTTGCTTTAGCAGGTATTGCTCTATTTGGTACGATCAGCCACAACATTGCGATTGCATTCCATGAAGTTAAAGACCGAGAAGCTGCATTACTGACCTTTCTCTTTAGTGCCTCAGGAATACAATTTTTCGGTATAGGTTCTGCTTTTTGGGGACTTTTATTTGGTTTTGCCGTTTCGTTTATCTTAAATTTTAGAATCAGAAAATAATCAAACCCGATAAGGTGAGTTGCTTGACTTACCTTATCTAAAATTTAACTGAATAAATGTATTCACACCTCTACTGTTCAAAACAATAACTAACTGATGTTACGCAGTAACTCTAAAATTAAATTTTGGAGCTAGAAGAAGTGGATACGCGAAAACGTCATCCGCAATTGCTTGAGGCAGGACTACTTCTAATAAGTAAAGTTTCTGCGAAACTTTGAATATTTTGACGATAATGAACGAGTTCTGCGGTGAGCAGCGATACCGCTGCGCAAGATGGTTTCCCTTGCGGAGCTTCGCTCCTCATGCCAAAACAAAAGTACCTCGAGCCGAAGGCTATTCCATAAATTTAAACTTTGGATGTAAGACTCCGTCGTGTAAATTTAGCTTTTTCTTTTTCACCTACTTAATTTAAATCAAGTGCGTAACGTCAGTAACTAATCATATTGAGCAAAGGTATATGAGTAAAAACAAAACACTGCTTTGTTTACAGCGCAAGAATAATGTTCAACAAAAAATGGGTTATGTAATGTGAAGCACCGTATACGCAAATCGATTTAAACTTTAGATCTAAAGTATGGCATTACAAGTTTTATATTATCAAACAATAGACTCATCACATTGATTTATTGATCTAAAAATTATATTTATGCATGTTTTTTTTAGCATATTGACTGTAAAAACACCAATACAAAGAAAGGGAATTTTAGCTAAAAAAAAGCTTACCCTAGGATGGATAAGCTCGAAACTTGAAACAACAATAGAAACTTCAAAAAAGAATCTGGTGCAGATTATAGTGATGAATAATTACTCAAACCAATATTTAAAAAAACTTAGTGAATAGTTTTTCTTACAAAATAAAATTAAACTGTTCACAATTATAAAAAATTAACACTTAACACATCACGCTTTTTAAGCATAAAAATATATAACAATCATCAAACTTTCCAAACTTGAGACTAAAGTATTAGATTTCTGGATAGTTACCTGTACCTTCAGGCCAAGGTGTTAACAGCTCAAACCCTGTTTCTGTCACAGCAACCATATGTTCCCACTGTGCAGATAAAGATTTATCTGCTGTCACAACAGTCCAACCATCTTTTAATTCTTTGACACTGGCTTTACCCGCATTAATCATGGGTTCAATGGTAAATACCATGCCTTGTTTAAGCACTAGCCCCTGTCCTGGTTTTCCATAGTGCAATACATTGGGCTGTTCATGATAAATTTTACCAATGCCGTGACCACAATATTCACGAACGATACTATAGCCTTCACGTTGACCTACACTTTGGATGGCATGCCCAATGTCTCCAAGTGTTGCACCGGGTTTTACAGCATGAATACCTGCAACCATTGCCTCATATGTAGTTTCTACTAATTTTTTAGATTCAGGCTTTACAGTACCCACATAATACATACGACTGGTATCACCAAAATAACCATCTTTAATGATTGCTACATCAATATTAATAATATCACCATCATTCAAAACAGTATTTTTAGATGGAATACCATGACATACCACTTCATTGGGAGAGATACAGGTAGTTTTTGTATAACCATAATACCCGACATTGGCTGGAATAACTTTGAGTGTATTCACAATATAATCATTACAGATGTCATCCAAATATTCAGTCGTTACCCCTGGCTTAACATATGCACCAATCATTGCTAAAACTTCGGCAGCTAAACGCCCTGACACTCTGAGTTTTTCAAGGTCTTGTTCAGTTTTGATGGTGACTGTTGAAGCTTTCATTGGATCTGTCCGCAAAAGTGAACCGATATTATATGCTTTTTCGATTGCTTTAGGGCTTTTTCTTGTTGATGATGAGAGTTAAAAATGTCGATTGGTATGCATAATTATAAAAATAAGCTTTAAACTACGAATTTGCGTTTTTTAATCCTATAAAATTTTCTTTAAAATTGGCTTGTACAAATTTAACCAAATTAAGCGCTGAATCATCCACATAAATATAACTCATATGGTTAATTGGTTAAAATTTATAAAAAACAGGAATATTACCCATAAAATAAAATACAAAAAATCTCGCATTTCCACTAAAATCGCTGTTTTGCGTTTTTAACCACACTTTATGACTAATCTCCGTACCAAGGATATTATTGCTCTAGGGTTCATGACTTTTGCCTTATTTATTGGGGCAGGCAATATTATCTTTCCACCCATTGTCGCTCAACAAGCGGGTGAACATGTATGGCTAGCAGCATTGGGTTTTCTAATCACCGCTGTAGGCTTACCTGTCATCACCATTATGGCGCTTTCAAAAACTGAAGGTTCGATTGCAATTTTAAGTTCACCTTTAGGCAAAGTTGCAAGTTTAATCTTGACTGTAGTGTGTTACTTATCAGTCGGTCCACTTTTTGCTACACCACGTACTGCTACAGTTTCGTATGAAATCGGTTTTTCATCTTACTTTGGTACAGGTGGCACTCCGCTATTTATTTATAGTGTGATCTACTTTGCCTTTGTTACTTTAGTGTCTCTTTATCCAAACAAACTGTTGGATACCGTAGGTCATATTCTTGCACCTCTTAAAATTATTGCACTTGCCATTCTTGGTATTGCAGCCTTTATCATCCCGACTGGTTCAATCTCTCCTGCCATCAATAATTATGCAACTAGCCCTGTTTCTGAAGGCTTTGTAAATGGTTATTTAACCATGGACACTTTAGGTGCATTAGTGTTCGGTATCGTGATTATCCATGCCATACATTCTCGTGGTGTCACCGACAAAAAACTGGTAACTAAATATGCAATCATTGCAAGTTTAATTTCTGGCGTAGGCTTAACACTGGTTTATATCAGCTTATTTAAGCTAGGTTTAGGTAGCCATGATGCAGCACCAAATGCAGCAAATGGCGCCGTGATTTTGCATGCTTATGTTCAGCACGCTTTTGGTGATCTTGGCTCATTATTTCTTACTGCTTTGATTTTTATCGCATGTATGGTCACAGCGATCGGCCTAACATGTGCATGTGCTGAATATTTCTCTGAGTTGACTAAGATTCCTTACAAAGTTTTAGTGATCATTCTGGTTTTATTCTCTTTGGTCATTTCAAATTTAGGTTTGACTAAATTGATTGCATTTTCTGTACCAGTTCTCAGTGCGATTTACCCGCCCGCTATTGTCGTTATTCTATTGAGTTTCTTTTGGAGCAAATTTAATAATCCAGCAACAGTGGTTGCACCAGTAACTGGCATTGCATTCTTATTTGGAATTATTGAAGGTATTAAAGTAACGGAATTTAAAGATAGTTTACCGCTATTGATCCAAAACTTACCGTTAAATGAACAAAACCTTGCTTGGCTTATTCCATCATTGATTGTTTTAATTATTTGTGTCGTTATCGATAAAGTTAAGAAATAAAGCGTCTTAGCCATCGTCCTTAAAATTTGATTTTACCCAAATCTAATTTTAACTGTGATCAATAATTGTCATGTTTACCCAACAGACTGTTATTGTTTGCGACACAACTTAAAAAAATTCAATGTATTGCATGTGATTAATCACACACTGATAAAAATTACTTTTGCATTCTCAGTTTTGTCGATCATTTTTATTCTTTAGATGACAAGAACATTCCTTGAATATACACAGCAATCAACTGATTAAAGTTTAACCATAAAAAATATTAACTTACAATTTGCTGCAATCAAATATAATTTTTCATCATTGATCATAATTTATTATAAAATTTGCATAAATATTGCATAACTTTCATCGACTTTAGTCAAAATTCTCTTGCACTTGTTATAAGTTGCTGTATTTTAATTTGATAACCACTTCACACTTCTTCAACAATAAATACACTATTTAAGAAAAAAATCACTCATATTTTCATTTTTTATAAAATCAGTCATGTTTGTAATAAATATGTCATAATTATTTTAAATAATAAGAGTATTTGCTCTTGAAATAATTACTAGATATGGTACAACTGAATAAACCAATCCAGACTAAAACAATTAGGTTTTTGTCGAGCAGACAGGAGGGATGGAGATGTTATCATTACATTTCAACAAGCAAGTCTTCATTAATTCTTTGAAGGCAAACACAAAATTAGTCACATATTTGAGTACAACGATTGCCCTTTTGGCTACCCTGCTCATCCACGGACTTATTCAAGGCAATTTAAAACCTGAATATTTTGCTTATGCGTTAGCGGTATCTGCGGCTTTCTATATTTGGGACGTTGTAGATCATAAATCGCGAAAACTCGCAAAAATCACTGAATGAAAGATGGATGCCAAGCATCCATCTTCATCAATAATAAAAAATTATAATAATCCTTTAATCATCCCTAAAAGCAAGATTCCTGTCGCAAAAATCTCTCCAATCACCAATAAAATCATCGCTAAACGAAGTAAAATTTTCGGTAAATGTACAGCACCTAATTGATGAGGTTGCTTAAATTGGTTGGTCGTATCTTTGAGCCAACCATGTAAAACATAACTTGCAATAGAAAAACTAAAAAAAACTAAATTTACGATCACACAGAGTAAATTAATTATTTCCTGAAAACTCGAACAATACGCCATCACAGCTAAAATCAAGCTAGCAGGCGCGTAAAGCAAGCTACTTCGATGTGCTATATCGACATAGTAGTGTGCTCTGGCAAGTTCTGAACGACTGATCTGGACGTACTTCCAGACACCTGTGAGCATCCCTACCCACAAATAAACCCCACTAAAAATAAGTGCCAGTTTTACCGATAAGTTTAAAGTGATTAAATCCATTTGATAAAGTTCCTATTTTTCCTTATCACATTTAGATCTGACTTAAGAGTCATCTTTCAAACAAGTTTCTTTTTAGAACTTGTGTAAAGTAGTTTTAAATTGAACAGCTTTGGATTGTACTATGACAATATATGAAAATTTAACCATAAGCTGCGCAGATAGCTATAGCTTAAGTGCACGTTTTTATCCGGCAAAACAATCAACTCAGCACTTACCTGTACTGGTTTGCCCTGCTACAGGAATTACTCAGGGCTTTTATCATCATTTTATCGAATGGCTTACTCAACAAGGTCTAGATGTGATGGTCTTTGATTTCCGTGGTATTGGAGACTCATTACATGGACCATTATCTCAATCCAAAGCAAGTATTCAAGATTGGGGACAGCTCGACATTCCGGCTGCCATTGAGTCACTTTTAAACAAGACAGGAAAGAATCAACTGACTCTCATTGGTCATAGTGCAGGGGGTCAGTTACTCGGTATTGTTCCAAATTATAAGAAAGTCGCACAAGTTATTTCGATATCTGGCTCTACTGGTCACGTAAAAGGACTTAAAGGTCGCACTAAACGCTTAGCACCTGTCATGTTTAATTTAGTCTTCCCAATTTCCAATCGCATCAAAGGCTATGGTGCAACTAAAATGCTCGGCATGGGAGAGAATCTACCGCAAAAAGTAGCACAGCAATGGGCTGAATTCTGTAGCCAACCTGGTTATGTAATAAATGCTGTAGGTAAAACCGTATTTGAAGATTATCATCATGAGATCGAGTGCCCTATCACCTCTTATTGGTCTTCAGATGATGAGATTGCAACTTCCGCTAATGTAAAAGACCTGCTTCGTCTTTACCCTAGAGCCACAACTGATATGATCGAGCTGAGCCCACAACAACATGGTCATAAAGTGATTGGGCATATGTTAATGTTTAAGAAAAGCCATCAAAATCTCTGGCCAATCATGACCCAAAAAATATTTAATCCAAAACTTTAGTTTTCAGCACTTAAATACGTAATCCTGTTTAAGTGCTCTTTTTATTCAAAAAAAATGCCTCAGGGCTGAGGCATTTTTATCGAGGATGAATGATTTAAATCACTTTACAAACAATGATTATGAAAACTGCTCTGGACGAGTAATTTTTACCGTTTTGATTCGATTCTCATCCATTTCAATCACTTCAAACCCAATCCCTTCATGCTCTATTTGTGTACCCAAATGCACATCGCCTTGCGTTTTATCGAGAATTAATCCAGCGACGCTAAAGTAGCCAGAATCCTCTTGAACAAGGTCAAGCATTCCCAACTCCAATTCAAGTTGATACAAATCGAGCATACCTGATGCCTTCCAAGTACTTTCATCCACTTTAATCAGCTCCAACTGTTCATCTGCATCTGGAAACTCACCTGCAATGGCTTCAAACACATCAAGCGGAGAAATCAAACCTTGAATATTTCCAAACTCATTACTCACCAAAACCAATGAACCTTTGGAAGTTCTTAGTGTATGAATTGCATCAATGACCTTCATTTTCTCAAAAATAAAGATGGGACGATTACGTTTCAATAAAGCTTGAAGCTGTTCTGGCTCGTCCAATACATCAATTAACTCTTTAGCACGAACAACCGTAACCACTTTGTCTAATTGCCCACGACAGACAGGGAATAAACTATGCGGTACAGCTAAAATTTGTTGACGTATGCTCTCTGCATCATCTTCTAGGTTAATCCATGAGATCTGAGTTCTTGGTGTCATAATCGATGCTACAGAACGTTCCGCAAGGGTAAGTACGCCACCGACCATATAACGTTCTTCATCACCAAACGCTTTTTGTGCTGCTAAAGCTTCAGGGCTTTGCAATAAATCAGCATCTAACTTACTGCCCATCAATTTTAGAATTGAATCCGCAGTACGATGGCGCAATGGCGTTTTAGCTTGATGTTTTTCAGCATTACGGCTTGAGAATTGATTAAATGCTTCGATTAAAATCGCAACGCCAATACCTGAGTAGATATAGCCTTTCGGAATATGGAAACCAAAACCTTCCGCAATCAAGCTAACCCCAATCAACAATAAGAAGCTTAGACATAGAATCACCACTGTAGGGTGCTTATTTACGAATGTGGTCAATGGCTTAGATGCAATTAACATTACAATTACAGCAATCGTAACTGCCGCCATCATCACATAAATATTATCCACCATACCAATCGCAGTAATCACCGAGTCTAGTGAAAATACGGCATCTAAAACAATGATTTGCGCAACAACAGCCCAGAAGCTGGCATATACAGCTGCTCCTGAACTTTTGACTTCAGGCTTCCCTTCCATTTTTTCGTGTAATTCAGTGACAGCTTTATAAACGAGGAACAATCCTCCAAATAATAAAATTAAGTCTCGTCCTGAAAAGGATAGTCCCCCAAATGCAATTAAAGGTTTAGTTAAAGTGACTAACCAAGAAATAATCGTCAATAAACCTAAACGCATGATCAACGCCAAAGAAAGACCGATGACACGTGCTTTATCTCGTTGTTCTGGAGGAAGTTTATCTGCAAGAATGGCAATGAATACCAGGTTATCGATACCCAGTACAATTTCTAAAACGATAAGGGTTAAAAGTCCAACCCAAATTCCAGGGTCTAATAAAAATTCCATTATTAGATCTCCCGCTTATTTTTATAAGTATATAAATTGGAGAAAAATAGGCTTAACCTACACGGCGACGGATCCATGAATGATACCTTTTCAACTAAATTACTTTAATTATGCACAATATCGACGACTTGTAATTATTTTTCATGAAATTTTTACATTTATTTAATCTTTAAGTATTATCGATTTTTTCAAAGCTACATCTGATTATCAAGCTTTCGCGCTGTTGCCAATAAGAGATTCAATAACTTTAGAAAATAGTCGAAGATTTCGATAAATTTTAATTATTTTTCACCTGTTGATTTTATTGATTTTTTTAAATTAAAAATTGATATATTATGCATTTATATAAAAAAATTGTGAAATTCATTAGCTACAATCGACAATATTTTTCATAAAGCCAACTTGGTTTTTTTTATTTTTCAGATATAATAACAATTGATGTTAATTTGTTTAACAAATAAACCTATTTTGTTGCAAAACATTGTTGAAATTTATGGCTTGAATCATGGAAATCAAACGTTGAACAAAGTTCTTCATGATTGTTTTTCAAACAATGGCTAAACCATCTTTCATTTTGATTAGCAATAATCAAAGGGGTTCACTGTCGATTATAGTATGATTTTTTTAAGAGTAACTAATCAATTCAGTTTTTTTAAAAAAATTATAATGCACTATAAAGACTGTAAAACATGAAACTGGTAATCAAGCAATTGCATGAAGAAGCAACTATTTTCCGCTATATGAAGTTGTCACCTATTCATATAAAAACTGCATTTTAATGTATTTTTGGAATAGTTTAACTTAAGTTAATTTTCTAGATGGATCTATTTTTCGTCGATTTTTCTAGTTTTTTGGCATTAAGTGTGACGCACATATTGATTCAGATATTCGAAATAAAATATTATTAGTGCTTAACATATGGCAATAATTACAAAAAAACAGGGACATTCAGATGACTAAGAAATATTCAAAATTTCTGCCTTCTGCGGAAAATTTTAATATTGAAAATTTTCCTTATTATTGGGTTACACAAGTCCATGCTCAGTACGTCTTAAACTTAGATCAAGTGCTCAAAAAGTATGGAGTTGATAATTCACGGCGTCGTTTATTGGTTTCCTTAGAAGCCAAACCTGATGCCAGTGTATCTGAGCTTTCCGAAATGATTGTCTCTAAAATGTCGACAACCACAAAAATTGTCTACCGTTTAAAAGAAGAAGGGTTGGTAGACACGTATTCTTGCAAAAAAGATAAACGGATTACACGCGTCTGTTTAACTGAAGAAGGGAAACAAATAACCCAAAAAATCAATGACTTAATGGGTGTAATTTTAGAACAATCCTTTGAAGGACTTACCCCACTTCAAATTGAAAAAACCATAGAGAATTTAAAAATTATTTTTAAAAATCTTGCACATTGATGTTGAAAATTATTCATCAAATATACTTAACTGTGGAGAGTTGATGTCATTACGTTGTTTAGGACAATAAAAGCATTCAAACTCCTCCACAGGAAATCCCTCTATAAAACTCGAAATATCAGGCTGTTTCAAGTTCAGCCATGCATCCAAGCGATGATGTGGAATCACAACAACAGAACGCTTATCTGTTCTTGGCTCATGAAACTCTCTCATCATGGGATGAAAATGAGCATCCATGCTAATCATAGTTGCTGACCGAATTACTTCACCATTTTTTAACCGTGCAATTTCGTATAATGCTGCAATATAAAATGCCTGACCATCCTTCCGTCTAACACCCCATCGCTGTGGCTTTCCATTGACATATTTAGACTCGTAAAACTCAGTAACGGGAATAATCCCGAATTGGCATTTACTCAATGCTTCTGTAAAACTACGTTTTTCTATCAAGGTTTCATTACGCGCATTATAAGTATGCTTCCCCGCCTCTTTATCTTCAGCCCATTTTGGAATTAAACCAAAATTGACCAAACGCCACTCAAGACTTTTTTGAGCGTTAAAAAGTAATGGCATTTCAAAACTAGGAAATACTTCTGGTTGATATGTAAAAGGAATAGCAGGTAAGCCAAGTTGTTTTACTTGTGTGGCTGTGATCGGTTTAAAATTAGCGCACATAAAAATGATAATGGGTTGATCACATTCATTCTCTTGATTCTATGAATGTGATCTAACTCAATACTCCTGGGATTCAGAATTAACCAAAGTCCGTCTAAAATAGCCTATCCAAAGATTTTTTTAACTTTCGCACTTAAACCATGGAAAAACTTATGTTTAGCATTGGCTTTTTCACTGGTCAAAAAGTTAATTTGAATCGATTGGCGTTGCCCTTCATAAGGAATATAGCCATGCCAACCATTATCAGTAACTTTAAATGCAACCAAAGAGCCCGGACCAGCGCCAATCTCAGCAACATAGTTATTGATATCTTTGTCGTCATTTAGAATACGTAAACGACCATTCGGTGCATCCCATGATTCATTTAGATAAATCAGAATAGTCAATAGTTTACTTTTAGAATCACTGTGAATACGACCATCTTTTTGCCGAGAGTAACCACGCAAAGTGATCATCATCGGATGTTCCATCACATTAACATCAAATTTATCTGTCAGAATTTGGCGAAACTCTGGTGTATCTAAAGATTTTAAAAAACGATCAAAATTAGGTTTAATTTCCACATCTTCAATATTAAAACTTCCACCCTGTTCAATTTTTGGGAAGTCTTTGATCACTGCTTGAACTTCACTGTCTGCCAACGCATTTTCAACCACAAAAAACGGATAAGGTGTCGTGACGACTTCAGCATTTTTCAGCGCATCTAATTTCAGAATTGATGTCATTTATAATTCAACATAATAATTAACTCCTTTAAATTGTAGCAGAGTTTTCATGTTGTTGGCTTAAACCAGAATCAGCGAAAACAAATTTTCTGGGCTTAAAACTGTCTTTTTGCCACTTTAGAAAGCCATAAAGCCTCCGAAGAGGCTTTATGTTTGATTTAAAATCTACAGTGTAAAATTAATCACCTGTATAACCTTTTAATTTTAAACGGTATGCATGCAATAATGGTTCTGTATAACCTGATGGTTGCTCACCGCCCTTAAAGACTAGATCATAAGCAGCTTTGTAAGCATAACCATCGAAGCTTGGTGCCATGTTGGTATATTCTGGATCATTGGCATTTTGCTCATCCACAATTTTTGCCATACGTTGCATAACTTCTTCAACTTGTTGCTGAGTTACAATGCCGTGACGTAACCAGTTCGCAACATGTTGAGATGAAATACGCAATGTTGCACGATCTTCCATTAAACCAACATTATTGATGTCTGGCACTTTAGAACAGCCTACGCCCAAGTCTACCCAACGTACAACATAACCCAAAATCCCTTGAAGATTGTTTTCAAGCTCTTTGGTTTTCTCTTCTTCAGTCCAGTTTGTATCAGTCGCCAAAGGTGGAGTAAGTAAATCATCTAAAGGTAAGGCTTCAGTTTTCAACAATTCTTGCTGACGAGCTGAAACATTGCACTGATGATAATGAATCGCATGAATCACCGCACCTGATGGAGATGGAACCCAAGCACAGCTTGCACCAGCTTCAGGATGCTCGATCTTGGTTTTGTACATGTCTAAAAGCATATCTGGTTTTGGCCACATGCCTTTACCAATTTGTGCTTTGCCACGTAATCCAGCTTGAAGACCTACCATCACGTTACGGTTTTCATATGCAGGGAACCAAATTTGCGCTTTTACTTCACCTTTACGAACAAATGGTCCTGCTTCCATGAATGTATGGATTTCATCACCAGTACGATCCATAAAGCCTGTATTGATGAAAATCGTACGATCTTTTGCTTGAGCAATACAGTTTTTCAAGTTTACAGAAGTACGGCGTTCTTCATCCATAATCCCGATTTTCAAAGTTTTCGCTGGTAGACCCAAGGCTTGTTCAGCACGTTCAAACAATTCAACAGCGAAAGCAACTTCTTCTGGACCATGCATTTTTGGTTTAACGATATACATAGAACCTTTACGAGAGTTCTTATTTTCGTTTTGACCTTTGATGTCCGCAAAAGAAAGCAATGGCGTGATTAAAGCATCCATAATGCCTTCGTAAATTTCAATACCATCTACAAGGATCGCAGGGTTTGTCATTAAATGACCCACATTACGAAGCAACATCAAAGAACGACCATGAAGTGTCGTTTCACCACCAATGAGGTTCTTATGGCTACGATCTTTGTTTAATTTACGGGTAACGGTTTTACCGTTTTTCTCGATAGATTCTTCAAGAGTACCCTTCATCAAGCCTAACCAGTTACGGTAGCCTTCAACTTTTTCTTCTGCGTCTACAGCTGCAATGGAATCTTCCAAATCTTGAATCGTCGTTACTGCTGCTTCTAACACAAGATCTTTAACGCCAGCCGCATCTGTTTTACCGATTGGACTATTTGCGTCAATTTCAATAATTACGTGCAAGCCATTATTGAGCAGTACGATTTCAACGGGTGCAGATTCTTCACCATTGAAACCCACAAATTGAGCTTCTTTTGCTAAAGTGGTTGTTGAACCATCTTTAAGCGTTACCACTAATTTTTTATCTTCAACCGCATAGCGAGTTGCATCTGCATGAGAGCCATTTGCAAGCGGGAATGTTTCATTTAAGAAGTTCTTTGCAAATGCAATAACTTTATCGCCACGAACAGGGTTATAGCCTTTACCCTTTTCTGCGCCACCCTCTTCAGAGATCACGTCAAAGCCGTAAAGTGCATCATATAAAGAACCCCAACGGGCATTTGCTGCATTTAGGCAGTAACGTGCATTACGCACAGGTACAACCAACTGCGCACCAGCCAATAATGCGATTTCTTCATCTACATTTTCTGTGCTGATTTGGAAATCTTCTACTTCTGGTAATAAGTAGCCAATTTCTTTTAGGAAAGCTTTATAAGCTTCAAGTTCAAATTTATTGTTGCGGTGCCATTCATCAATTTTAGCCTGAATCTCGTCACGCTTTGCTAAAAGCGCTTTATTCTTTGGGCTAAGATCGACAACAACTTGCTCAAAGTTTTTCCAGTATGTTTCACTGTCTAAACCAGAACCTGGTAGTGCTTCATTTTCGATGAAATCGTAAAGTTCTTTAGCAATCGCTAACTTGCCTTTTTGAATACGTGCAGTCATTGTCTTTCCTGATATTGCTACTTTTTATAACAAGAGTTTCTAGTATACCGATTTAAACCATGCTGAATAGTATTATCACATTCCTAAATAGTGATCATTTTAATTAAAATAAATACATACATTAACTTAAAAAATAACGATCAGAAATCCGACAATATCATCAACTTGAATGGCTATTTACAGTGTATAAATTTTTTAAAATGTCTAAATTAGACCAAAGTGCTGAATCTACGCTAATTTACTCATTTTTTAATACACTTTTTTTTCCTTGAGCAAAGATTAAGCCACGAATAAATCTAAATGTCGATAAAGTAAAGTGATATTTCTATGTAAAGAATTGTTCGATCCTTTATGGCTTGAATTTTTAGCTCAATGATTGTCTAGAAAGTATGATCAACTCCTTTTAAAGGGGTCACTAAAGTGAACGAAGACACTTTAGTGTCGCTTGTTTTGTTTTAAGATTTGATAAAATCAACGCAAATAAAAACCTGCTTAAAATGGGCATCTTAAGCAGGTTAGATGTGATCAAACAAAGATCAGACATCAATCAAACATAGATTTGAGATTTGATTTCTTCGATCTGATAGAAATTTAGTTAAATGTTTTGAAACGTGCAGCATCATCAATAAATGCTTTTTCACCAGCAGGTGCTTCAATTGAACCAAATACCAATTGCGCACGAAGTTTCCAATCCGCAGGGATTTCAAAAGTTTCTGCAACTTGATCATCCACGATCGGGTTATAATGCTGTAATGAAGCACCAATACCTGCTTCAGATAAAGCTGTCCAAGCTGCAAATTGCGCAATTGCAGTCGAGTGTTCAGCCCAAACCGGGAAATTATCTGCATAAAGTGGGAACTGCTCTTGCAAGCCTTTCACTACGCTTAAATCTTCGTAAAACAACACCGAACCTGCGCCAGCAATAAAGCTGTTAATTTTACCAGCAGTTCCTTCAAATGCTTCAGCAGGAACAATTTTACGTAAAGTTTCTAAGACAATTGTCCAGAATTTTACGTGTGAATCACCAAATAAAATTACTGCGCGAGAAGATTGTGAGTTAAATGCAGATGGACTATGTTTTACTGCATCTTTGATGATTTCTTCAACTTTTGCTTGGTCTAAGCTGATATCTTTACCCAATGCATAAATTGTACGACGTTGTTTGATTTGATTTAAAAATGACATAATGATAATCCTTCTTTGGCGCGATACGCCGTTTTCTTTAACATAGACAAAGTTTATTGCATGATTTTGACTGTTTCCATGCATAAATACATAACAATGTGTTCTATATTTAGAACAATATTAGAAATAGAAAGACTTTTAAACAAATATAGCTTTATTAAAAATCACATTAATATTTTGATTTTTATAAAAATTAAGTCTATGCAGTTAATTTAAAAAAAATAGTGTTTCCATTTTCTTCAAATTGTTATTGCGTAGACCACAAAAGAAATTAAGGTAAAAATCATCTTTAATTCAACACAGATCAAGCTATTCTCAGCATCTGGTACGCTAAATACTTTAAAGCATAAATTTAAACAAAAAATAAAAACTCCGCATCAAGCGGAGTTTCCAAATCAGCGAATCAGACTACAATCATTTGTCTGTTTCAAATAAAGCAGCTACAAATGATTTAGCAGAGAATGGGCGTAAGTCATCTATTTTTTCACCAACACCAATAAAACGGATTGGTACATGTGTACGACTAGCAATATTAAATAGCACTCCACCTTTTGCAGTACCATCCAATTTAGTAATCGTTAGACCTGTAAGACCTACAGCTTCATCAAACATTTCTACTTGGTTAATCGCGTTCTGCCCTGTACCCGCATCCACAACCAACATCACTTCGTGCGGCGCTGTTGCATCAATTTTCTGCATTACACGTTTTACTTTGGTCAGTTCAGACATTAAATTGCTTTTATTGTGTAGACGTCCAGCGGTATCTGCGATAAGAACGTCAATTCCCTTAGCACGAGCACTTTCAAAAGCATCAAAAATCACAGACGCACTATCAGCACCATGACCTTGAGCAACAACAGCAATATTATTACGCTCCCCCCAGATTTGAAGCTGTTCAGTTGCTGCTGCACGGAATGTATCACCTGCGGCAAGCATGACTTTTTTGCCTTCACCCTGTAAACGCTTTGCCAACTTACCAATTGTAGTTGTTTTACCCACACCGTTTACCCCAACCACTAAAATCACAAATGGATTTTTATTTAGGTCGATATGCAATGGTTTTACACGTGGTGCAAGTAATGTCACCAACTCTTCTTGCAAAGCTTTATACAATGAATGTGAATAGATCAAATCTCCACGTTCAGTACGCTCAGTTAAATTCGCAATAATGGTTTTTGTCGCTTCGACACCAATATCAGCAACTAAAAGCTGTTCTTCAACTTCTTCTAGCAATTCATCGTCAATCTCTTTCCCGCCGATCAATATGTTGACCATACCATCTGCGAAGCTTTTGCGTGATTTAGACAAACCTTCTTTCATACGACTGAAAAAACCACCTTTGGCTTTTTCTTCAGTCGCTTCAATCTGTTGTTCTTGACTATCAGCTTGAGTAGATTCCGTTTTCGGTATTTCTACTTTATTATTTTCAATAATAGGCACATTGACGGCTGGTAAACTAGGTAATGTGACATCGTCATCCCCGATATCCGCATCAATCAAGAATTTATTTTGCTGTTCTTGCATGCCGATTCCTTGAAAAGCATAGCGTTAAAAAAGAATGAGTTTAGCATAGATTGAAACATTTTTAGCGTTAAAGCAGTGATAAAACAAGCAAACCAAAATGCAACACGATCGCCTTGCTTTAAATGATTCATTTTTTAAGAATAGTTATAAATTTAGAATAATTTTTTTAGGTCATCTGTGTATATTTTGAAATCTATATTCTTACAACTTATGCAACACTCCAAAGTTATTATTGCGCCTTTATTATTCTTATGCACTTATACGTTCAATACTCAGCTTCATTCAGCCCCAGAAAGTCAACTTGCACGTACAACTTTTGAAACCACGCTAAAGAATGGTCTAAAAGTCATTATCCGCGAAGATCACCGCTCCCCTATTGTCATGACTCAAATTTGGTATGGTGTCGGCAGTAGTGATGAATCTGGGAATGTGCTCGGTATTTCTCATGTACTTGAGCATATGATGTTTAAGGGAACCAAGAAAGTTCCAGATGATGAGTTTGCTCGGTTAAGCCGAATTTATGGTGGACGTACTAATGCAGCAACCTATACCAATTACACCAATTATTATCAGCTTTATCCTAAAAAATATTTTCCCTTGGCTTTAGAACTTGAAGCAGATCGAATGACCAATTTGGTGTTGAGACAGCAGGACTTTGACCCAGAAATCAAAGTCGTTATGGAGGAAAGACGGCAAAGAACAGATGATAATCCACGTAATCTTGCTTTTGAACGTTTTAAATGGATTGCCTATCCAACCAGCCATCATCGACAACCCGTGATTGGATTTATGAAAAATCTACAAAATATTCGTTTAGATGATCTCAAACATTGGTATCAAACTTGGTATACACCCAATAATGCAACACTCGTTATTGTAGGAGATGTCAACTCAGAACAAGCATTAAAACAAGTCGAAAAATATTTTGCAGCAATCCCGAAAAAAGAACTTCCTGATCGCAATGATGTGCTGGAATTTGATCGAATGGGTTATCGACATATGGAAGTTCACCTTCCAGTACAAGTTCCAAACTTGTTTATGGCATGGAATGTTAAATCTATCGCTACAGCAAAAAACCCTCAGGATGCTTATGCATTGACCATCATTCAGTCCTTACTCGATGGTGGAATTTCGGCACGTTTGCAAGATCGCCTTATTCGCGATAAAAAAGTGCTTACGGCCATTAGTGTCAGTTATGATCCATATAATCGAGGTGACAGCTTATTTATGATTTCGGCAATACCGAGCGATGGTGTATCCCTGCCAGATGCGCAGAAAGCAATAGAAAAAGAAATGAACTTATTTAAAACAGAATTAGTTAATCAAGCCGAACTAGATCGCGTAAAAAATAACTTCGTTTCCAATTTAATTTACAGCCAAGATGATATTGGTGGTCAGGCCAACATGATTGGCAACTTAGAAGTGAATGGTTTAAGTTTTCGTTTGATGGATGAATTGCCAAAGCATTATGACAAAGTGACACCACAGGATTTAAAACGGATTGCCAATATTTATTTTGTCAAAGACAATCTCAGTAGTATGTATTTATTACCCGAAGATTCAAAAGAATAAATAAGGAAGCATCATGAATTTCAAACCATTCTCTATTTATTCATTTAAAACACCATTACTCGTATTGATCACCTTACTCTACTCAAGTGTCAACTATGCTGAAGTCGAACTTGATAACCACGAAGAAAGTGAAAACGTGATGGATGATTCCACATTAAAGGCCAATTTAACCTTACAAAGCTTAAAAAATTTAGATAAACAGCAGCAATATCAAACACCTTTTGTTCAAGACTTGGAAAATAACCAAAAAGTCAGAACTTTATTCGTTTCGACCACGGACCTCCCGATCGTCGATATTCAACTGACATTCAATGCAGGTTCTTCTCAAGATCAAGCATTGGGACAGGGCTTATTTGGTATGTCGAATATGGCTGCCAAACTGATTACAGAAGGTACAGATCAATATTCTGCAAAAGAAATCGCCTCAACCTTTGAAGGCTTAGGTGCTCAATTCAATGTAACCGCATATCGAGACATGTTTGTCGTAAGATTACGCGTATTGTCAGATCCGGAAAAATTAAATCCAGCTGTCAATATGATGTTACATGTACTCAATCATGCCCAGTTTAATCCATCGGGTTTAAATCTTATCCTCAACAATACCAAAGTTGGGCAAAAACAAATTCAAGAAAATCCAAGCAGAATGATGAACATCCGTTTTTATCGCGCACTCTATGGACAACATCCTTATGCTGAACCCACTGTTGGCACCAACGGCAGTTTAAAAAAAATTACGCCAGAGCTACTACGTTCATTTAGACAAAAATTACTCGTTGCTCAAAATATGAATATTGCCATTACAGGGAATCTAACTGCTGCTGATGCGACTCAACTTGCCAATACCATTAGCCAAAATATGACACAAGGTGAAGCGGCTGAAGCATTACCGGAACCGCAAGAACAACATGATTTTAATATTCATTACATTTCATTTAATTCTACACAAGCCAATGTCATGATGGGGCATCTAGGTGTAAAACGAAGTGATCCTGATCGAATAGCTTTAGAAGTGGCTAACCAAATGTTTGGCGGTAGTGGTTTTAATTCAGTACTTATGAAAGAACTTCGCGTCAAACGTGGCTATACCTACGGCGCATATAGCACCTTAGCGACCACTTTAGCACAAGGCTTTTTTAGCTTGAACTATGCAACTGAACAAAATCAATTGATGGACAGTATTCAAGTTGCACATCAAGCATTGCGTGATTTTGTCAAAAAACCTGTACAAAAGAAGCAACTTGAGGAAACCAAAGAAGGGATGCTACGTTCCTTTCCAATGACCTTTAGTTCAAATGCTAATATTAATGCACAGATTGCATCAATTGGATTTTATCAACTGCCTGCCGATTATTTAGCCCAATATCAGAAACAATTGAGTCAAATTACCGTCAAGCAGGTTCAAACAGCAATCCAAAAGCATCTCCGCGCGGATCGTCTCACTTTGGTTGTTGTTGCACCTACACTGGATCAACAAGCACTTAAACAAATGCTGAAAGATGATATAGGTGCCAATCCTCAAATCCAATCAGGTCAAACTCACGAAATAAAGAAAAACCCAATGCCAGATATCCCAGCATTGATCATCAAAAAAACCATTCGCCCTCAAGAAGAGTCTTTAAAATAGCTTTTGAGGATTATTCAGGATCAGTGATATCCACAGCAGGATATTCTCTAACACGCTGATGTTCAAAGTGATAAGCTCGCAACAAACGCAGATAATCAGCAACACTGATTTGATCCTGATGTTGTAATTGTTTAGCTATATTTTGGGTTTGAGGATAAGCGGCTTGTTGGGAATATTGAATCACATATTGATATTGTTCTGGGCTTATTGGACGCAATAGGGCCAATGTTGCAAGAACAATCATCAGTGCGATGATCACAACAACAAAAGAATTCAAGATTTTTTCCACAGGAAATGAACAGCATAATTTTTGAAAATAATCTTTGATTTTTTGCATGAACTACCTCTAATTACAGATAGTTTATCATTCTGAATATAAAAATATAGCGCTTTTTGAGCGACATCTGAACAACACTGCAAAGATCGATGTTTAGTCTTTGCTCTATGACAAGATGAGTTGACTCCCAGAACATGCAATATGACCTTTTACCCTCTCAACTGCTCCATGACTAATATACATGTAAAGCCCTCTTCTATTTTAGAAAAGGGCTTGAGATCAATTCAGATAAAGCTGTTAATAAGTTCAAAACACAACAATCAAAGAATGGTTGCGCGTAAGAATGCAAAATATAGAATGATTGCAATAATTGCTAAAGCTATACATACAGCAAAAATACTTACACCGCCTTCAGCATGTGCAGGATGTAGATCGTCATCATCAGCGAGACGTCTTAATTCCCCATCATAAACATGGTAAAAGTTCTTTTTTTGCACTGGGTCTAAATTTCTGGTATAATCATAAACACGTTTTCGTTGGGCTAAACAATAATCACCAAGATGAATTTCTTGATGATAAATTGCTTCATCCAACTGCCGACGATGATACTGAGCTAATTCAACAATCTGAGACTCAGCAGCGGGTACATCAAAAGTAAAGCCATCTATCGTGTTTGTCATTTTTGCTCTCCCTTTGTCTTAATTCTCATATTGATTTTAATAAATATTATTTCTGTTTAATGTTTAATCATGTAATCTTATTTTCGTCAAGTGTAGATTTCAAATTACTTGACAATTAACGCAAACTGTAATATTAGTTTAATAAAGTTAAGTTAGATTAGTTAAGTATAAGCTCCGATGGGGAGCTATGTTAAAAGATCATAATTACAATAAGGAGTTACCTATGATTCACCAAATCTCTCACCAAGACTTAGAACATGTATATGCGGATGCTGTAAACACAATCCAATGTGAAATGAACTTTGTAGAAGCAGTAAAAGCATTAGAAGATGCAGCAAAAGCTGGACATGGTAAAGCAGCAATGTTTCTTGCAGAACTTTACTACCAAGGTTTCCGCGTAGAACGTGATTCTTTAAAAGCGCAGTACTGGCAAAAGATGGCCACGATGCAAGCATAAGCAAACGTCACCTAGGTGGCGTTTTTTAATGCCTGAAGATTTTTTGATTAATAAATACTTACGCATTTGATACAATTTTTATTGTTTTAATAAATGCTTACGATTCACTATAAAGTACTCACAGTTCTTAAATGTATTTCTATTACAATAACACTGGTACATAAACAGACTATCGACTATGAAGAAGTATATCCACCTCCAACCAATATCGAACGAATTGTTTATTAAAATTTCTATTCTAAAATCACTGATGTATTGTGGTGTACTTTGGGGGCTTTATCATGAAGGATGGGCAATGAAATCAGCTTCAGAAGAAGTCTACTTCCCATTTTGGCTCAATGCGGTTCAAGCACATCAATATGCCAAGATTCACTGGCCTCACTATACACCACGCAAAATAACACCAAAAGACTTTAGAGAATCCTTATTGCCAACGCTTACCCGCTTGAACATTATGCCTGCATTATTTAATTCTTCATCTCGGAAATTCAAACTATCAACCACTCAAATGGATCATTTCTTTTTTCACAATACCGCTCAATTTCAAACGGCGTAAAGAACAAGCAGTATATTTTGATGTTTTCAAAATGTTGTAAAAAATAAACTTTATATTTTGTGACTGTAGAGTATTTGCAAAGTTAAAAAATACAGTTAATTTAAAGAGGTGCAGATTGATCAGCACCAAAGAAAAGGAAGAATAATTATGACGACAGTAGCACAAGTCATCCAAGATAAAATTGGTCACGAAATTTACACGATTTCCCCCTCTGCCACTGTATTAGAAGCCATTACACTTATGGCAAATAAAGGTATTGGTGCTGTCGTAGTCACAGAAGACACCAAAGTTGTCGGCATTCTTTCTGAGCGTGACTATACGCGTAAAATTGCCCTTATGCAGCGTACTTCAGATCATACAACTGTTGCTGAGATTATGACCTCCAAAGTTATATCTGTAACACGCAGCCATACAGTCGAGCAGTGTTTAGGTCTAATGACCGATGGTCATTTACGTCACTTACCGGTAATTGAAGCAGAAAAATTAGTTGGTTTTGTATCTATTGGTGATCTTGTTAAAGCCACGATGGAAGATCAAAGAAAATTAATTGAACAATTACAACAATACATTTCAGGCTAAGAAAAAGATAGATATAGCCCTTCAAATGGAGGGCTATATAATCAATAACTATAAATCATAATGAATATTTCAATCATTTTTCAAATTTCTAGATAATAAAAATAATCACCTGCTTTTAACTGATGATCTTCATTTAATACTGGAATAAAACAATTACATTCTTTAAAGAAATTCAGCATATCAGGACGTTCATTTTCTACATTGATTATTTTAATTTCTGGAATCTCTTTGGTCACAATTCTATACCTTTCATCATAAGCCGTACGTGATACATAAGCCCATAAAATTTTGTATTTATAGTCTTGATCAATATCAAAACTATAATCGTGGGATAATACTCCTACTTTCCATTCAGGTAAAAATGGTTTTCGGTACATCCGTTGCAATATTGTTGGCTTTACCAGTAAATGCATATTTACAATGATGTCAAGAATATAACCTGAGATATAGCCCATCAACGCTTTATCTTCATACTTCATCGTCCTTTGGACAATTAAACGTCCTTGTTCATTGTAGAATTTTACCTCTTCTCGGCATACTGGGTTTCTTAAATCACCTGAAAATAATCTGAAATGATTGCCAGACGATTGAATTTTTTGATTATATTCACCTTGAGAATATAGTCTTCTTAACTCATTCAGAGATCTAAACAAACCCAATTGATTGAAAAAACGATGATCTGCTAAACCGCACGCAACAATATAATCGTAGTTTTGGGTCACCTGCTGAATATTGTTTAAATAAGTTTCAAAACTAGTCGCAATGCTGTCATCCGTAGTTTTTGTATCTAGCGGGGCATTCTTGAATGGTTTTATTTTAATTACTTCAAAATCAAAACCCCAACTTTGCATGCAATCTTGAATATATTCCATTTCAAAATTTTTATTCAAATTTTCGAGGTCATAATCTACACACAGCACAGCAAATCTTAATTTTTTATAAACCTTTATTTCACTTATACCAGCCTGTCTTAATAAGGCTTTTTTGGAATTTGTAATAATATCATCTTTTTTTAAAACTAAATCTTTCTCTTGGTAGTCAGCCCCAATATTGACAATGCCCGTTCCTTTTTTTATATCAGCCAACACATCTCCTTTTTCAGGACTAAGATAAGCTGCTCTAAACCAAGGTAAATGTTGCTCTAAGGGTATCACCGTATTTGCTATATCTCCTATTTTCATATATGGAGCTATATCAGATAGGAATGTGTTTGTCTGTTTAATTGCAAATGGATTTTCCCCATTCATTAAATTTCGAAAGAAATGTATCGTTTCGATTTCTTTATACTGTTCTACAGAAGTAATATCATCTTGAATATTCAAAAATTTCCCACAAATTGCTGATAATGCTAGAGTCGGATACGCTGAATTAGCATAAATATCTTCTGCAAGCTTTCTACCTAAACAATTTTTTAAGGAAATTTTTTCTGTTAAATTTGAAATTGGCATGACTTGAGCAATATGCTCTTGCTGCCATAAATTATAATTTATATATTTACGGTTTCTGATTTCCAATGTAATAACTCAACAATGTTATAAAATTAAGCGATGATGCTTCAATGATTTTTATTAAAAATATGCTATTTGATATAATTTACATATCAAATAAATTATGCTAATGGCGTCGTTTAAACTCTTTTTCTCCAATAAAGTTCAATAATTTCATTATGATAACAGATAAATAAAAAACCCAGCCGAAGCCAGGTTTTAGATTGTTGAATTTTAAATCAGTTGAGATTTAACTTGCCAGCAACATAGTCTGCATCTTTATCACCGCGCCCAGAAAGATTGACCACAATTTTGATTTCTTTCGATAATTTCGGTGCTTCACGAATTGCCCAAGCCACAGCATGTGAACTTTCCAATGCCGGTACAATACCTTCTACACGGGACAGCATCATAAATGCATCTAAACATTCTTGGTCAGTCGCAGTTGAATATTCCACACGTCCCAAATCTTTCAAAAAACTATGTTGTGGTCCAACACCAGGGTAATCCAAACCTGACGCAATCGAATGCACAGGCAACGGCTCACCCTGCTCATTTTCAAGTACATAGCAAGCCATACCATGAATTTGACTTGGCTTTCCTAAAGTCAATGTTGCTGAATGCTGTTGAGTATCCAAACCATGACCAGCAGGTTCCACACCAACCAGTTTAACCTCTGCATCATTTAAAAATGCCGTAAATGCGCCAATTGCATTTGAACCGCCACCTACACAGGCAACCACATAATCGGGTTGAGCACCAAAACGATCTTGTGCTTGAACTTTAATTTCATTGCCAATAATAGATTGGAAATCACGTACCATTTTTGGAAATGGGTGTGGACCAACCACGGAACCAATCGCATAAATAAAGTTTTGTGGATCTTTTAAATATTCATCAAATGCGCTATCTACCGCATCTTTCAATGTTGCCATACCTTGCGTAACTGAAACCAATTTAGCGCCTAAAATTTTCATTTTGACAACATTTGGGTGCTCTTTTTCAATATCGACTTGTCCCATATGAATTTCACATGGAATCCCTACAAGTGCACAAGCAGTCGCCAAGGCTACACCATGCTGACCCGCACCCGTTTCTGCAATCACTTTGGTTTTACCCATATACTTGGCAAGTAAAGCCTCACCTAAGCAATGGTTAATTTTATGTGCGCCAGTGTGATTTAAATCTTCACGCTTTAAATAAATTTGTGCACCGCCCAATTGCTCAGAAAGGCGTTTGGCATAAAATAAAGGGCTTGGGCGACCAACATAATTGGCAAATAAATCCGCTAACTCATTCTGAAATTCAGCAGTTTGACGAATTTCTTCATAAGCAATGTTGATTTCGTCCATTGCCGCTTTTAAATGTGGTGGAATAAATTGACCACCATATTCACCAAAAAATCCTTGTTCATTTGGCAGTGCAATACCGTTAATTTGATGATCCATATCTATCCCTCATTAAAATATAAGCCGTTGAATGAGTGGGGCTATTGACAGTTCTGCAATATTTTCGACTCAATGTTTTAACTCATACACGGCACAACTTACGAAATTGAATTATTCTAAATGATAAAAATATTATTTCACAAGGCAACAAGCCCATAGTAGAACCATTTTAGTCTTCACGACACCTGATGCTACAAGCTCGACCTTACGTTATTCTTGCTCAACCTATGGCTAAAATTATCTTAGACGATCATAGACACCGACATGAAATTTAAAAATAGCTTCACTATTGTTGTATTTCATGTCTCACGCCATATACATCTCATTCGCAATTTTAGCCTACTTCAGAAGCTATTTTTTTACCAACCCAAAAAACAAGCTAAACCTTGATGCGATCCCAAATTTATCGTGACAAATACTTGGTCATATCTTCAATGCCCTTTAAAGTCATTGGAAACATATGGTCCTCAAATATCTGCTTAATCAAGGCAATGGTTTGCGTGTAGTGCCAGTAATTCTGTTCTTCTGGATTCAGCCACGCTGTTTTTTCAAAATGTTGACGTAAACGACGTAACCAGACATCACCAGCTTCATCATTCATATATTCAACGGAACCGCCCACCGATTTTAATTCATAGGGTGCCATACTAGCATCACCAACAACAATTACACGATAGTCTTTACCATAGGTATTAAACAAATCCCATGTGTTCATTCGTGTAGAAGAACGGCGATGATTATCTTTCCAAACGTAATCATATAAACAATTATGAAAATAAAAATATTCTAAAGTTTTAAATTCTGTTTTTGCTGCACTGAATAATTTTTCACATTGTGCAATATGAGCGTCCATCGAGCCACCCACATCAAATAGCATCAAAACTTTAATACGATTACGCCGTTCAGGGACCATTTGTACATCTAAAATGCCCTGCTTGGCAGTTTCATAAATAGTACTGTTGATATCCAATTCTTCAGCAGCACCCTGACGAGCAAACTTACGCAACCGACGTAAAGCCATTTGCATTTGCCGTGTACCTAAAATTTGCTCATCATCCAAATTTTGGTATTTACGCTGCTCCCATACTTTGACTGCTGAGTTTTTGCGGCTTGGTCCACCAATTCGAACACCTTCTGGGTGGTCACCATAAGCACCAAACGGAGAAGTACCTCCAGTACCCACCATTCGATTGCCACCTTGATGCTTTTTATGTTGTTCACGTAAACGTTCTTCCAACATTTTCATCAATTCTTCAAGCGAACCTGCTTTCATTAATTCAGCACGTTGCTCAGGTGTCAGATGCTTTTCAAGTAGCTCTAAATCAAACCAATCCTTTGGCAGTTTTTGAACTTTGCTAAGCAAATCATCAATATCAAAGGTGTGAATTCCTTCAAAATAATCTTTCATGGCACGATCATATTTATCAAAGAAGCGCTCATCTTTGACCATGACCGTTTTCACCAATTGATAGAAATCATCTTGATCAGCAAACACCAAGCCCTCACTCACCGCTTGGTTGAGATCAATCAATTCACGGGTAGATACAGGTACACCATATTTTCTGAGGGTATAAAATAATCGCACAAACATATGGCGATCTCCTCATTAACGACGTGACATAAAGGCTAAACGTTCAAGCAATTGAACATCCTGCTCATTCTTAATCAATGCGCCATACAAGGGTGGAATTGCTTTCGCTTTATCATGATTACGCAAAACATCTTCTGGCATATCGTCTGCCATGAGCAAACTTAACCAATCAATCAATTCAGACGTTGAAGGTGGTTTTTTTAAGCCTGGAACTTGGCGCAATTTAAAGAAGACTTGCAAAGCTTCAGAAACCAGAGTTCCAGAAATATTGGGAAAATGTACTGCAATAATTTCACGCATGGTCGCTTCATCAGGGAATTCAATATAATGGAAGAAACAACGACGTAAAAAGGCATCAGGAAGTTCTTTTTCATTATTTGAAGTGATGATCACGATAGGACGCTGAGTAGCAGTGATCGTTTCACCTGTTTCATAAACAAAAAAAGACATCTTGTCTAATTCATGTAACAAGTCATTCGGAAATTCGATGTCTGCTTTATCAATTTCATCAATTAATAATACACAACGTGATTCACTGGTAAACGCTTCCCACAACTTTCCGGGCTTAATATAGTTTTTGATGTCATAGACACGGTCATCACCCAACTGACTGTCACGTAACCGTGACACAGCGTCGTACTCATATAAGCCTTGCTGTGCTTTTGTTGTCGATTTAATGTGCCATGTAATCAGTTTAAGTCCTAAGCTTTCAGCAACCTGTTCTGCCAGTAAAGTTTTACCTGTCCCAGGTTCACCTTTAACCAGTAGTGGTTTTTGAAGTGCGCGAGCAGCCTTTACGGCTAATTTTAAACTATCAGTTGCGATATACTGTTCAGTACCAGTGAATTGTTGAGCATCAACAGACATAGATTACCTTTATTTTTTATTTAAAGTGGTGAAATATTTTTAGCGACAGCGTTGGCTTGCGTATTTTTATTGGTTTTGTATTTAGACCAAAAAAATCCGATGATTAATCCCAGCCCCATCACAAATGCAATCAAGGCAATGTTTGACCAAATCAATGCTGAATCTTTGGTTAAAATACCAAATAACAAGCCAAATATTGCAGGTGCAATTGCTGAGTTCGGTCCTTCAGAAATGGTGGGCGTTGCAAGAACTGCAAATACAATAATCCATGTGATCCCACCAAGTGGTGATGGCAATCGTTTTGAAATCGAATACCAACACCATAAAATTAAGAGCGTCCCAAGAATATAGACAGAAATTGCAATATTATCTTCTGGGATCGAATCCAATAGATCTAAAAAACTTGTCCATATTCCTGATAACTGATCAAGCACCGCGTAATCCCTCTGGTTCTGCCGCATTAGGATTAATTAAACCTTCTGGCGGCATTTGAATAAAGAAGCCTTTCGTCGTCAGTGAATCAATCACATGTAAAACATTTACTCGTGCTAATTTTCTTGATTCATTAAGTTCAAGGTGCATGACATGCGTTGCACGACCAAAAGCAATACGTACAGGTTCAGATAGTACATCTAAAGGATCTGCACTTTCGTCATGGTCTGGATGATTAGGACGAGCCACATAAAGATACATTTCATCTTTCTTGCTCGATTTATAAATATCACAATGCATTTTAAACAACAGCTTCTATAAAACTTATGTGACAGCATACATGAAAAAAACGACAGATACATTATCGAAATTTAACGTATCAGTCGTTATTTATGATCATTTGTGAAATCTTTGAGTAAAAATAAAGCATCACATATCATGACACAGCATTCACAGATCTTGTTGAAAAGCTAAGCAAACAGACCATCAAAACATGACATCAAGTTATTCATTCACTTTCATTTGCATACTTAAATAGTGAACATCGGCATGTAATAACTGAATCAGGGGTTGCGTCAATTGTTCATAACGCCAACCCAGTAGATAGCGTGGTAAATCTTGTTCTTTGCCTTGAAACACCACATGATGATACAAAGCATTCAACCACTTTTTACGCATGAGTACTTCTTTAGGGACTTGCATATCCAATGAAATTTGTGAAATTAACTCATCAACTTCAACTGTGATACCTTGTGAGGAGTGTTTAATTGGTCGTGCGATTCGTAATGGCCACTCATCCATCTCTGGTAAAAATTTTAATAAGTCTAAAATGGTTTTACCGTGCTCACGAACAATATTAGGTCGAATGCCCTTTACATTAGACAATTGAAAGTTATTCTTCGGATTAACTTCAACTAAATCAATCATCGTGGCATTTTTAAGAATAAAACTGCGGGGTTGATTCAGTGCCTTGACCATTTCTTCGCGCCACACACACAATTGTTGTAATTGCATCAATTGTTTGCGCGAATGACGATAGTTACCAATATCACTATATAACTTTTCTTTTGGTGTTTCTGAAGCAATTTCAAAGGTGAGATTTTGACAATCTTCCAATACTTGTTGATATAAGTTCTTCTGTTCCAACTGCGCTTTAACTTTTTCAGCCAATCTCATAATGTATAAAACATCATTTGCAGCATAATTCATCTGCTCGGTGGTCAAAGGACGAGCTAACCAATCTGAACGGGTCTGATCTTTATCAATATCAATGTCTAATATCAATTTTAAGGCATTTTGATAACTGACCTGTAAGCCATGCCCTAGGAAAGATAACGCCACTTGCGTATCAAACACATTCTCAAGATTCTTTTTTTCAGCATAATGATAGATTAAATCAATATCCTCACCACAAGCATGAAAAATATTTTGCTGCGCTTGAAAAAGTCGATGCCAGAACTGATCTAAATTGAGCGTGGTACCATCGAGTAAAAACACTTGACCATTGACATTGATTTGAAATACACCGAGTTTAGGCCAAAATGTATCAACCTTGATAAATTCAGTGTCTAGACCATATGTTGATGTGTGTTGCATTAAATTCAACACAGATTCAAGTTCAGTCTGTTGATTAATAAATTGGAACATGTCAGTTTAAGTCAAAATGTTACATTCAAATGAAATATGATTTTACCTTAATATATAAAATTTAAATATAATATTTTTGAACTAATTTGAGATAAATGTCTTATTTTTCAATAAAATTATTTTTAAAATATCCATTTTATATATAGGTTTTAGAACTTAATGAATTGATCCTTTAGAAAAAATAACGAATCATAGACTGACCGTTCTATCTAAGGGAGTTTACCTAATTTTTCTCAAAGTTATGTAAATAATTTTAAATAAAATCGAGTTTGTTTATCTTTTAAACACCTTAAATTCAAAATAAAGTGACTGAAAATAAACAAACCCAACATCTGATGAAGACAAAAAAGTATTATTTCATCCGCATACGATTGTGTACTGCTTGACTTAATGTATGGCTATCCACATATTCCAGCTCACCGCCTTGTGGAACACCTTGAGCAATTCTTGTCATCTGTAGTGAAAGATGTTTGGTTGCTTCAACAAGATAATGTGCTGTCGCTTGCCCTTCTACAGTTGCATTGGTTGCTAAAATCACTTCAGTAATATTGCCATCACTCAAACGCTGTACCAAGTAAGGTATACCAATTTCTTCTGGACCAATTCCATCTAAAGGCGATAAATGACCACCCAATACATGATATTTTCCACGAAAACTTCCGCTTTGTTCGATTGCCATAACATCAGCTGGAGATTCGACTACACAAAGCAGTTGATCATCACGATCATTCGAACAACAAATATCACAAACTTCATTTTCTGTCAGAGAGTGGCAAATACTACATTCGTGAATAAAAGAAGTCGCTTCATTTAACGCATGCGCCAAACCAATCGCGCCTTCTTTGTTTTTCATAATCAGATGTAATGCCATGCGTTGAGCCGATTTTGGTCCAACACTTGGTAAGATCCGTAACGCTTGTACAAGCTGATCAAAACGGTCGCTAAACACCTAAGATTCCTTAGAACAAACCTGAAAGACCAGGCGGTAGACCCATTCCTGAATTGGCTTCTTTCATGGTTGCTTCTGAAATAGCCTCTGCTTGACGTGCAGCATCATTCATTGCAGCTGCAATCAAATCCTCGATCATTTCTGGATCATCTTGTAATAAATCTGGGCTGATTTCGATACGCTTAACAACATTACGGCAAGTCATCGTTACTTTGACTAAACCACCACCCGCTTCTGCTTGAACTTCAGTTTGAGCAAGTTTTTCTTTAGCTTTCTTAACATTACTTTCCATGTCTTTTTGCATGCGCTGTGCTTGTTGCATCAACATATTAATGTTCATAAGGTACTCCGAACAAAAGTCTTTAAATAAATTTTTGTCTTGCACACATTGGCTATTTTTTTCAAAAATCACAAATGGGTGCAAGACTGTATTTGAGCAATGACGCCTATCTTAAATTAAATCTAATCCATGAGAAAGGTCGCGAATAATATCATTGACGTCTTCCAAACCAACAGACAGACGAATTAAACCTTCACGAATGCCCGCTGCAGCTTTTGCTTCAGGCGAAAGCTTACCATGTGTTGTTGTTGCAGGATGAGTAATGGTCGATTTGGCATCGCCCAAGTTGCCAGTAATTGAAATAAATTGTGTGTGATCAATGACTTTCCAAGCCCCTTCTCGCTCACCTTTCACCTCAAATGAAACAATCCCACCAAAGCCTGTTTGCTGTTTTGCCGCCAATTCATGACCAACATGCTCGGGCAATCCAGCAAAGTAAACTTTTTCCACTTTCGGGTGTTTAACCAACCATTCAGCAATGATCTGTGCACTTTCAGAGTGCGCCTTCATACGCAGTCTTAGCGTCTCCAAACCTTTTAAAAACACCCAAGCATTGAAAGGACTCATCGACGGTCCTGTCGTTCTTACATAACCAAATACTTCTTCTAGAAGTTTGTGATTACCAACAACAGCACCACCTAATGCACGACCTTGACCATCCAAATATTTAGTTGCTGAATAAATAACTAAATCCGCACCAAATTGTAGAGGACGTTGCAAGATTGGCGTACAGAAACTATTATCAATCGCCAACAAAGCATCATTTGCATGTGCCAAATCAGATAAGGCTTGAATATCAGCTACTTCTGCCAATGGATTGGATGGCGATTCAACAAAAAGTAATTTTGTTTCAGGGCGAACAGCTGCTTGCCATGCGCTTACATCAGTCAAATCAACAAAAGTCACGGCAACATTAAATTTAGCAACATACTTTTCAAACAACGCGACGGTTGAACCAAAAACAGCGCGTGAACAGATCACATGATCGCCAGCTTTCAAGAAAGACATCGCTACAGCCATAATCGCTGCCATACCTGAACTTGTTGCCACAGCACGTTCACCACCTTCAAGAGCAGCTAAACGCTTTTCAAACATCGTAACCGTCGGATTGGTAAAACGTGAATAAATATTGCCTGGCTCTGCACCTGAGAATTTTGCTGCTGCTTCAGCTGCATTTTCATAAACGAATGATGAAGTCAGAAAAATTGGTTCTCCATGTTCCCCTTCAAAACTGCGAGTATGACCTGTACGAATCGCTAAGGTGTCAAGTTGGTATTCAATGTCGTCGTGCTGGCTCATTTCAACTGCTCAGTCCTAAAACTGCCTTTGTAAAATATTGCCAACATTTTGAGCGTCCTATGTATTTAAGGTCAAGGTAAAATCGCAAATTATCACATACACTTCGCATAAATCTGTATAAAAATGAGACAAACATCGCTTATGACCCAAGTATCAGCCAAGTTCCAAGCAAGGAAAGCCAAGTTAAAAAATTTGACGACACGGATTTTCAATGGCAAGTCACTGGTTTTATCTCAAAGTACACCTTATGAAGTGATTGCAGAGCATCATCAAACCAAAGTACGTTACTATGCTGCGCCAGAAAAAAAGTTTAAAGAACCTTTGGTTTTTACCGCACCGTTGTCAATCAATATGGCGATCTATGATCTATATCCGTATCGCTCATTAATCAAACATTTTACAGAACAAGGCTTTGATGTTTATTTATTGGATTGGGGAAAATTAAGCTATCAAGATCGTGACTTAAACTTCCTTTACTTTATCGACGAATCAATGCCTTTATGTATCGACAAGATTCGAGAGCATTCACAAAGTGATCAAATCTCACTGCATGGGTGGAGTATGGCCGGAATTTTTGTATTACTATACAGTGCTTTACGTCAGCCCAATCATGTAAAAAATCTCATTGTACTCGCCAGTCCTATCGACAGTTATGCTTCTGGTGGAATTGGAAAACTGTATCAAAGAATCAATAGTCTGATTATCAAAAACCAAAAACTTAAAGATACACTTTATAAAGGAGGCTTACCGAGAAAACTGATCCATACTCCTGGTTTACTAAATGCGATTGGATTTAAAATTCTTGATCCCAAAGGCTGGTATGAAGGTCACAAACAATTATTACTCAATTTAGATGATCGAGCACTTTTACATGAGCATGCTACACTTGGAAATTTTCTCAATCATATGGTGGATTATCCTGGGGGTGTCAATCAAGATATGTTGTTTAATGTATGGCTTCAAAATCCACTAAAAAATGGTGTTATACAACTTAGCCGACATAAAATAGAACTTAAAAACATCAATTGTTCTTTGTTGGTGGGTGCTGGAAAAAGTGATCAAATGGTCACTGCCGATGCAGTTAAGCCTTTAATCGAATTGACAAATAGTAGCGATGTCACGTTTACTCTAATCCCTGGAGGACATTTAGGACTGATGTCTAGCCAAAAAAGTGCAGAAGAATTTTGGCCGACATTATCCAAATGGTTAGAACAACGATCGACTAAAAGTTAAGAGACAGTTATGAATACTACAGTTGCATTTATCGGTTTAGGTGCTATGGGCTATCGTATGGCAGCACATTTGCCTCAACATTTTGATACTGTTTATGTATGGAATCGAAATTTTGAAAAAGCCAAACAACATGCAACTGCGTTCGGCACTCAGGCGGTAGCTTTAGAACAGGCTGTTCAGGCTGATATAATTTTTTCATGCTTACCCACCAGTCAAGATGTTGATGATTTAATTCAGGGACTAAAAATTAAATCAGGTGCGATCTGGGTAGATTGCACCAGCGGTGTGCCTGATGCAGCACGTCAACAAGCATTACAGCTTAAACAACTTGATATTGAATTCGTGGATGCACCTGTAAGCGGACAAACCATTGGTGCTGAAAATGCCACACTCACCTTCATGGTGGGCGGATCGAATGATGCATTCCAACGCGCTTTGCCTGCAATGCAGGCAATGGGAAAACTAATTAAACATGTTGGCGATTCCGGTGCTGGATTTGCGGTTAAAGCTGTTAATAATATGATGATGGCAGTTCATTTATGTGCCGCCGCAGAAGGTTTCACCACACTCAAAGCGCATGGCGTAAATTTACATGAGGCATTAGATTGTATTAATGCTTCAAGCGGAAAAAGTGGTGTTACTGAATCAATCCTTCCGCAGCGTATTCTCAACAGAAGTTTTCCACTGACCTTTGGGCTACCTTTATTGGCAAAAGATACAGGAATTGCCATTGATTTAGTTCGCGAGGCGAAACTCTCTACACCAATTCTTGGTTTAACACAAAGCCTAATCCAAGCAGCAAACAGCCTTGCAACACCCGACAGTGACTTTTCAACTGCGGTAAAAATGTATGAATCATGGAGCAAAATTACACTAGATTAATTTTTCGTCATTGAATAATCACAACAAGCCCCTATAATCTAATCAAGTGACACACGATTATGTCAATTTTGAGGCGAACTCATGAACAAATATTTTATTGCTACACTGTCTGCTTTATCCATTTTTGTGGGCACACAAGCTTTCGCAGATAATGCACAAGAATGCAAAAAATTGCAGGATGATTACAATGTGATTTATGCATCAAAAGGTTTCTGTTTCAAAGATCCTGAGGCAAAGGCAAAATATAATAATGACAATTGTTATACAAGTAAGCCTAAATTTACTGAAAAAGAGCAACAAAAACTTGACTCTATCAAGGAACGTCAGAAAGAATTGAATTGTAAATAATTACATTCATACATTTAAGGAAGTAAATATGGCTTATGATGATCAGAATATTTTTGCTCGAATTTTACGTGGCGAACTTCCAGCATTAAAAGTTTATGAAGATGATCATGTACTTGCATTTATGGACATCATGCCACAGGCAGATGGTCACACTTTAGTTATTCCAAAAACCAAAGCCATTACATTATTGGACTTAGAACCAGAAGCTGCTGCCTATACCATTAAAATTGTACAAAAAGTTGCTCAGGCAATTGAAAAAGCTTTAGATGCAAAAGGGATTGTTTTAATGCAACTCTCTGGCGCATCAGCTGGACAAACTGTGCCACATGTACACTTTCATCTTATTCCAAGCTCTGTACACGAATTAGGTCGGCATGCTGCACAAATGGGCGATCAAGAAAAAATTAAAGTATTGGCTGAAAAAATTAAGTCTGCACTCATATAAAAAATTTTCTTTAGAAATGAGGCATTTATTGCCTCATTTTTTTGCTTAAAATTCTTATTATGTATCGTTTACGTCATCAAATTGTCATTTATTCTTCACTTATATGTAACAAAGTTTACAGATACTGCATGCAAGTTAGTAAGTAGTGCTTAACCAACACTTACTGAATAAAAAAAGTATCAGCAAACCCATTGAACATGTTTTGGAGAAGACTCAATGAAAAAAGTGCTACTCGCTGCAGCCATCACTACCCTTAGCATAAGCGCAGCTCAAGCAGCGCCTACATTGTACGGTAAGTTCAACGTAAGTTTAGATCAAATCGATAAAAATAAATTCGTAGATGAAAGCGTTACCAATGTAACCTCTAACAACTCTCGTATTGGTATCAAAGGTGAAGAAAAATTAACAGATAAATTATCTGCACTCTACTTAGCAGAATGGCAAGTAAATACAGATGGTGACGGTACTGACCTAAGTATGCGTAACCGTTATGTGGGGATTAAATCAGACGGTATTGCAACATTAAAAGTGGGTCGTTTCGATACTTACTTAAGAAATACAGCTGGAAACAATCAAGATATCTTCAATGACCTTATTGAACTCGATATGACAGCGATACTGGCGGGTGAAGACCGTATCAATAACGTTATTGGTTTTGAAACTGATAAAAAATTATTGGGTGGTTTAGGCTTTAACATCATGTTCCAGCAAGGTGAAGAATCATCTGCATTGAAAAATGATGCAAAAGGTCAAAAAGGCAGTCGCGATGGCTTTGGTGATGGTATTTCAACATCGCTCACTTATGAAAATAAAGACTATGGTTTAGCAGCTGCTGTTGGTGGGAACTTCGGTATCGCATCAAAATACAATGCATATAGCTCTGAACTTGGTGGTAGCTCTATCTACTCCGATGCAATCCGTGTTACAGGTTCTTTAGACTTTAAACCTTTAGGTCTTGATGGATTAGTATTAGGTGCATTATGGCAAACATTTAAACCAACTGATGATACTGTTGCTGTTTCTAAAACCTCTGGCACTCCTCCAGTCACAACAACAACTTCATTTAAAGGCTTAAAAGAAAATGCATATGGTATCACTGCTGCTTATGCAATTCCTTCAACACCAATTAAATTGAAAGCTCAATATATCTCATCTACCACTGAATTAGATGGTCGTGATGATCGTCAACAAGATCTTTACGGTGTAGGCGCAGATTATAACATCAACAAGCAAGTTCGCTTCTACGGTGTAGTGGGGCAACAAAAACGTGATTGGGCTGCTTCTGCTACAGCTGAGAAAAAGAAAACTGTTGTTGGCTTAGGTATGGAATATAGCTTCTAATTCCAAATCGAAGGTTTACACAAAAAACGGCAAGTTTACTTGCCGTTTTTTTTACAATTCCCTTTTCTAAAAATATCGAAACTCATCAAACCACGCATTTACTATTTTTTGATCTATATCAAATTTTGAAGATTCAACAAGTTGCTGTACAGCAACTCCTGTATCTTCCCTTTCAACAGTTTCAATATTGGGCAATGTATTAATCATCTCTATAAGTTCAATAATTGATTCTTTCACATCTTGCTCATTCTGTGCTTTGGAGATTTTTTTTAAAGCAGATTTATATGCTTTGATCGCAATTTTTGCATTTTTGCTTTGCCAGCTTTCAAATGGAATTCCATATTCAGTGCTAAACCATATTGGACTTATCAGTTTAGACACCGAAGAATAATCCAATTGTTTTTCTTGAGCTAAATGCTTTAATTCAGTATTTAACCTTTTCCCTATTTTTTCATCAATATTCCATGCAATGAAAGAGCTTAAGTTTTCCCAAGTATTTAAAGCAGGAAAGCCTTCCAAATTTACTGCATAACGTATTCCAATACGTTCAAGTTGGTGAAGTTGTTTTAAACATGCTGTATTGGTTATATTCCCGGTTAAGTTCAAATTTTTCAAATTAGGAAACTGTAGTAAGCTTTCACAATCTAAAGCCTGACCAATTGGTTTAACAATTACATCGAGTGAACTAATTTTTGCCAAGTCAGTAATAATTGGAAGATGGTACGCGGATACAGATTGATCTTTCTCAGTATTGGGTTCTATTCGAATATGATCAATTTTTTGCGTGGCTTTAATTTCAAAAAGCTCAATGTTTCCACAGAGATGAAGTGAATATAGACCAATATTATTGCTCTGCCCCAAAGTCAATTTGATCAGATCATCATTACTTTTTATTGCAAGATTACGAATTTGGGCATCACTCAAATCAAGACACAACGAGCGAGAGGGTTGCCAAAAGAAATTTTCAATTACTCTCTTCTTCGACCACTCCACAAAACTAGTATCATTTCCCCAATAGTAAAAAAATCTTGGCCAATCTCCATAAGGATGCAAATGCGCATTTTATTGACCATGTGGCGTATAAAAGGTATTAAAGACATCCCAATCGATTACAGCATTTTCACCGACAAGAACATCAAACTTTTTCTTGTCCATGCCAATTCGCCCAATCGAGAAACTCCCTTGACCAGCAGGAATTTTGATTTGATGGCTATCCGTACCTGTTAAAGAAATATAAATGGGAGTATCTCTATCCATGTTCATCCATTATTTTTAAACTGCACTATTCATTTTTCAGCTAAAACTTGAGTACTGATGATTGTGCAAATAAGTATATAAACTCAATACTAAATATATCAAGCTTAAAGCTTTAGCTTTGTTTCATATTAGCAAAGTTATGAAAATGTTAGGTTTAACGCTGTATATCAGCTCTCCCAACTCAAATGATCTAAATGACCTTGATGATCTGTTTTAACCACCATCAGTTGATCAGATAATTCACGATTAACTGTGTAATCAAATACTGCAAAATACGATGTGTCATATTTCCCATCTGGATAAAGCCCGATCCTTGTTAAATATAACTTGTTTAAAAACTGTTGCGCCTTGTCTATTGCGTTGGAAATCCCGATGTGTGCTAAGAAATCATCACCCAATTCATCAAGATGAAAATCCACATATTCTTTGACAGTACCGTCATGCTCACCTTCAAAATTTTGTTGAATATAAGCGTGGTTGTTTTGGTCAAATTTTTCTATATTTTCTATAAATGATTTAACTCGTTCAAAATTTTCTAAACTCAAAGCATTCGCTTCAAAATTCAAATCGATTTGAACCACTTTTCCATTCAGCTCAACATCGACTTCATAATATTCTTCTAAGTTTTCTGAGTTTATAGTTCCAAAATACGGCAAAGTATATGCTGGCATTTTTATAATCCTCATGCTTTTGTGTTTAAACGATGTATTCGGCTTAACCAGATTAAATTATTTTAGACACTATTTACTATTGGTTAAAATATATGAATGGTATATTTTTGCTATTCTATTTCATATTTTCCTATATTTGTTCTTTATGGGACTTTTTCACTTTTCTTCACGCATAAAAAAACACCCTCAACTTAGTTGAGGGTGTTTTAAGAATTAAAAGCTGGCGATGACTTACTCTCACATGGGTAACCCCACACTACCATCAGCGCTAAGAGGTTTCACTTCTGAGTTCGGGAAGGGATCAGGTGGTTCACTCTTGCTATTGTCGCCAGCAAACTGTTATGGACTTTTTCGGGTCTTATGGGTATGCCTTACTTTGTTCCAAATGAGTTTAACAGAAGAACATTTGAGTTGATTTTAACATAAAGCATAGCTTTATGTCTTGCGCTCGGACAAACATAATTAATGTTTGTTTATTCCTCGCTCATGTAACTAGCTTTACAACTAAATCAAGTTTCTTTGATCTTTTATGAATCAAATGATGCTTCACATACAACTGCTTGGGTGTTGTATAGTCAAGCCTCACGAGCAATTAGTATTGGTCAGCTTCATGCGTCACCGCACTTCCACATCCAACCTATCAACGTCGTAGTCTTCAACGGCTCTTTAGAGGACATAAAGTCCTAGGGAAATCTTATCTTGAGGTAGGCTTCCCGCTTAGATGCTTTCAGCGGTTATCCCTTCCGAACATAGCTACCCGGCGATGCGACTGGCGTCACAACCGGTACACCAGAGGTTCGTCCACTCTGGTCCTCTCGTACTAGGAGCAGATCCTCTCAAATTTCCAACGCCCACGGTAGATAGGGACCGAACTGTCTCACGACGTTCTAAACCCAGCTCGCGTACCTCTTTAAATGGCGAACAGCCATACCCTTGGGACCTGCTTCAGCCCCAGGATGAGATGAGCCGACATCGAGGTGCCAAACACCGCCGTCGATATGAACTCTTGGGCGGTATCAGCCTGTTATCCCCAGAGTACCTTTTATCCGTTGAGCGATGGCCCTTCCATACAGAACCACCGGATCACTAAGACCTACTTTCGTACCTGCTCGACTTGTGGGTCTCGCAGTTAAGCGCGCTTTTGCCTTTATACTCTACGCGTGATTTCCGACCACGCTGAGCGCACCTTCGTACTCCTCCGTTACTCTTTAGGAGGAGACCGCCCCAGTCAAACTACCCACCAGACATGGTCCTCGTCCCGGATAACGGGACAGAGTTAGAACCTCAATATTACCAGGGTGGTATTTCAAGGATGGCTCCATAGCAACTGGCGTCGCTACTTCTAAGCCTCCCACCTATCCTACACAAGTAAGATCAAAGTTCAATGTCAAGCTGCAGTAAAGGTTCACGGGGTCTTTCCGTCTAGCCGCGGGTACACCGCATCTTCACGGCGATTTCGATTTCACTGAGCCTCTGCTGGAGACAGCGCCCCCATCATTATGCCATTCGTGCAGGTCGGAACTTACCCGACAAGGAATTTCGCTACCTTAGGACCGTTATAGTTACGGCCGCCGTTTACTGGGGCTTCGATCAAGAGCTTCGCTTACGCTAACCCCATCAATTAACCTTCCAGCACCGGGCAGGCATCACACCCTATACGTCCACTTTCGTGTTTGCAGAGTGCTATGTTTTTAATAAACAGTTGCAGGGGCCTGGTTTCTGTGGCTGCCAATAGCTCAAGGAGCAAGTCCTATCACCGTCAGCAGCGTACCTTCTCCCGAAGTTACGGTACCATTTTGCCTAGTTCCTTCAGCAGAGTTCTCTCAAGCGCTTTGGTCTACTCGACCTGACCACCTGTGTCGGTTTCGGGTACGATTCCTGTGTAACTGAAGCTTAGAGACTTTTCCTGGAAGCATAGTATCAGCCACTTCACGAGTAAACTCGCTTGCTATCAGTTCTCAGCATAGAGCACCCCGGATTTGCCTAAGATGCATGCCTACAACCTTTCACCTGGACAACCAACGCCAGGCTGACTTAACTTTCTCCGTCCTCTCATCGCATTACACAGAAGTATTGGAATATTAACCAATTTCCCATCGACTACGCCTCTCGGCCTCGCCTTAGGGGTCGACTCACCCAGCCCCGATTAACGTTGGACTGGAACCCTTGGTCTTTCAGCGAACGGGTTTTTCACCCGTTTTGTCGTTACTCACGTCAGCATTCGCACTTCTGATACCTCCAGCATGCTTCTCAACACACCTTCATCGGCTTACAGAACGCTCCCCTACCACGTATACAATGTATACATCCGCAGCTTCGGCATATAGTTTTAGCCCCGTTACATCTTCCGCGCAGGCCGACTCGACTAGTGAGCTATTACGCTTTCTTTAAAGGGTGGCTGCTTCTAAGCCAACCTCCTAGCTGTCTATGCCTTCCCACATCGTTTCCCACTTAACTATAATTTTGGGGCCTTAGCTGGCGGTCTGGATTGTTTTCCTCTTGACTACGGACGTTAGCACCCGCAGTCTGTCTCCCGGATAGTACTCATAGGTATTCGGAGTTTGCATCGGTTTGGTAAGTCGGGATGACCCCCTAGCCGAAACAGTGCTCTACCCCCTATGGTATTCGTCCGAGGCGCTACCTAAATAGCTTTCGGGGAGAACCAGCTATCACCGAGTTTGATTAGCCTTTCACCCCTATCCACAAGTCATCCCCTGGCTTTTCAACGACAGTGGGTTCGGTCCTCCAGTTAGTGTTACCCAACCTTCAACCTGCTCATGGATAGATCACCCGGTTTCGGGTCTATACCCAGCAACTAAACGCCCTATTAAGACTCGATTTCTCTACGGCTCCCCTATACGGTTAACCTTGCTACTGAATATAAGTCGCTGACCCATTATACAAAAGGTACGCAGTCACCGAACAAGTCGGCTCCCACTGCTTGTATGCATGCGGTTTCAGGATCTATTTCACTCCCCTCACAGGGGTTCTTTTCGCCTTTCCCTCACGGTACTGGTTCACTATCGGTCAGTCAGGAGTATTTAGCCTTGGAGGATGGTCCCCCCATATTCAGACAAGGTTTCACGTGCCTCGCCCTACTCGTCATCATTATATGTGCACTTTCGTGTACGGGACTATCACCCTCTACGGTAGCACTTCCCAGAGCTTTCCGCTAATACACATATAACTTAATGGGCTGATCCCCGTTCGCTCGCCGCTACTGAGGGAATCTCAATTGATTTCTTTTCCTAAGGGTACTGAGATGTTTCACTTCCCCTCGTTCGCCTCGCATGACTATGTATTCATCATGCGATACCTACCTTATGGTAAGTGGGTTTCCCCATTCAGAAATCTCCGGATCACAGGATATTTGCCGCCTCCCCGAAGCTTATCGCAGGCTATTACGTCTTTCATCGCCTCTGACTGCCAAGGCATCCACCACATGCACTTAATTACTTGACTATACAACCCCAAACAGTCGTTAATCCCTACAAGGAGGATCAACAATGTGGATTTAACCACTTCTATTTGTTGCCTGTGAACTTAATCACTGTACAGCTTCAATTTAATTCATATACCAAAACGCTTGATTCAGTTTTATCGCTAGTTCTCATTTCATTCCGCTTTAACAATTGCTTGTTAAGCTTCATAAAACGAGTTAAACAATTATTTCAACTCAAATATATTCTGTTAATGATTCTCTACCGCCTCGTCAGCGAGTAGTTCACTGTGATAAATCACAGAAGTTAATAAACTCTATAAACTTCAGTTCATTAATTTCTATAATCAATCTTTTTTTAATCAGGTAACTGCGTAGTAGTGGTGGAGACTAGGAGAGTCGAACTCCTGACCTCCTGCGTGCAAAGCAGGCGCTCTACCAACTAAGCTAAGTCCCCAGCTTAAGATCTTAATATATCTGCTCTTCTGTGTTCAGTAGACTTGGTGGGTCTGACAAGACTTGAACTTGTGACCCCACGCTTATCAAGCGTGTGCTCTAACCAACTGAGCTACAGACCCTCAGATACATCAATGAAGAACAACTTGTTGTGGATTCTTACCAATCGTCAATCTTTCGTTAAGGAGGTGATCCAGCCGCAGGTTCCCCTACGGCTACCTTGTTACGACTTCACCCCAGTCATCGGCCACACCGTGGTAAGCGTCCTCCTTACGGTTAGACTACCTACTTCTGGTGCAACAAACTCCCATGGTGTGACGGGCGGTGTGTACAAGGCCCGGGAACGTATTCACCGCGGCATTCTGATCCGCGATTACTAGCGATTCCGACTTCATGGAGTCGAGTTGCAGACTCCAATCCGGACTACGATCGGCTTTTTGAGATTAGCATCCTATCGCTAGGTAGCAACCCTTTGTACCGACCATTGTAGCACGTGTGTAGCCCTGGTCGTAAGGGCCATGATGACTTGACGTCGTCCCCGCCTTCCTCCAGTTTGTCACTGGCAGTATCCTTAAAGTTCCCATCCGAAATGCTGGCAAGTAAGGAAAAGGGTTGCGCTCGTTGCGGGACTTAACCCAACATCTCACGACACGAGCTGACGACAGCCATGCAGCACCTGTATGTAAGTTCCCGAAGGCACCAATCCATCTCTGGAAAGTTCTTACTATGTCAAGACCAGGTAAGGTTCTTCGCGTTGCATCGAATTAAACCACATGCTCCACCGCTTGTGCGGGCCCCCGTCAATTCATTTGAGTTTTAGTCTTGCGACCGTACTCCCCAGGCGGTCTACTTATCGCGTTAGCTGCGCCACTAAAGTCTCAAAGACCCCAACGGCTAGTAGACATCGTTTACGGCATGGACTACCAGGGTATCTAATCCTGTTTGCTCCCCATGCTTTCGTACCTCAGCGTCAGTATTAGGCCAGATGGCTGCCTTCGCCATCGGTATTCCTCCAGATCTCTACGCATTTCACCGCTACACCTGGAATTCTACCATCCTCTCCCATACTCTAGCTCCCAGTATCGAATGCAATTCCCAAGTTAAGCTCGGGGATTTCACATCCGACTTAAAAAGCCGCCTACGCACGCTTTACGCCCAGTAAATCCGATTAACGCTCGCACCCTCTGTATTACCGCGGCTGCTGGCACAGAGTTAGCCGGTGCTTATTCTGCGAGTAACGTCCACTCATCTTGGGTATTAACCAAAAGAGCCTCCTCCTCGCTTAAAGTGCTTTACAACCATAAGGCCTTCTTCACACACGCGGCATGGCTGGATCAGGGTTCCCCCCATTGTCCAATATTCCCCACTGCTGCCTCCCGTAGGAGTCTGGGCCGTGTCTCAGTCCCAGTGTGGCGGATCATCCTCTCAGACCCGCTACAGATCGTCGCCTTGGTAGGCCTTTACCCCACCAACTAGCTAATCCGACTTAGGCTCATCTATTAACGCAAGGTCACAAGTGATCCCCTGCTTTCCCCCGTAGGGCGTATGCGGTATTAGCATCCCTTTCGAGATGTTGTCCCCCATTAATAGGCAGATTCCTAAGTATTACTCACCCGTCCGCCGCTAGGTCAATTACCGAAGCAATCTCCCCCGCTCGACTTGCATGTGTTAAGCCTGCCGCCAGCGTTCAATCTGAGCCATGATCAAACTCTTCAGTTAAAATCATTAGTGACTTAAGGTCACAATTCTGGCTCATCAATTACTGACAAATTCTCTCAAATAAACTTCGAGTAATTTAAACCAACAATCAATGATAATATTTCGATCAATCAATCAGTAAAAATCCACACAAGTTGTTCTTCATATTCTCTTAATGATCA